>NZ_JBFUHV010000113.1:0-29250 GCF_056402215.1 Rhodococcus sp. P4_B6
CCGGTTCGGTGTGGATCAACCAGTACAACGGGTTCGACACCGCCATGCCGTTCGGTGGCTACAAGCAGTCCGGGTGGGGGCGTGAGCTCGGGGCCACCGCCATCGACCTCTACACCCAGACCAAAGCCGTCAACATCGCACTCTGACCGTCACTCAACGAGGAGAAAGACATGAAGACCAAAGCAGCGGTTCTGTTCGAAACGCACAAGCCGTTCGAAATCGTGGAACTCGAGCTGGACGGTCCGGGTCCCGGCGAAGTGCTCATCAAGTACGTCGCGGCAGGCCTGTGCCACTCCGACCTGCACCTCACCGACGGCGATCTGCCGCCGCGTTTCCCCATCGTCGGCGGGCACGAGGGGTCCGGCATCATCGAGGAAGTCGGCCCCGGTGTCACCAAGGTGAAGCCCGGCGACCACGTGGTCTGCAGCTTCATCCCGAACTGCGGCACGTGTCGCTACTGCGCCACCGGCCGCCAGAACCTGTGTGACATGGGCGCCACCATCCTCGAGGGGTCGATGCCCGACGGCTCGTTCCGGTTCCACTCGGACAAGCAGGATTTCGGTGCCATGTGCATGCTCGGCACGTTCGCGGAGCGGGCCACGATCTCGCAGCACTCGGTGGTGAAGGTCGACGACTGGCTCCCGCTGGAGACCGCCGTCCTCGTCGGCTGCGGTGTGCCGTCCGGTTGGGGCACCGCGGTGTACTCCGGCGGCGTGCGCGCCGGTGACACCGTCGTCATCTACGGCATCGGCGGACTCGGCATCAACGCCGTGCAGGGCGCGGTCAGCGCCGGCGCCAAGTACGTCGTGGTGGTGGACCCGGTGGCGATGAAGCGGGAGGCCGCCCTGAAGTTCGGCGCCACCCACGCGTTCGCCGACGCCGCAACCGCGGCGGAGAAGGTCAACGAACTGACCTGGGGCCAGGGCGCCGATCAGGCCCTCATCCTGGTGGGCACCGTCGACGAAGAGGTGGTGCAGAACGCGACCGCCGTCATCGGTAAGGGCGGCACCGTCGTCATCACCGGCCTCGCCGACCCCGCGAAGCTCACGGTGCACATCTCGGGAACCGACCTGACCCTGAACCAGAAGACGATCAAGGGTTCGCTGTTCGGCTCGGCCAATCCGCAGTACGACATCGTCCGCCTGCTGCGGCTGTACGACGCGGGTCAGCTCAAGCTCGACGAGCTGATCACCACCAAGTACACGCTCGAGCAGGTGAACGAGGGCTACCAGGATCTGCGGGACGGAAAGAACCTGCGTGGCGTGATCGTCCACGCGTAGGCGGCTTCGCCGCCCGTGCGCGGCAAACGAGTCCGGAGACTCGTTACCCGCGCACGGGTGCGGAGCGCCACACGTCGGCGAGCAGGTCGTACGTCTTCAGCCAGGACTCGGTGTTCTCGGCGTGGGAGGCGACGATCAGCTCGTCGGCCTGTGCGTGCTCGGCGAACTCGTCGAGGTACGTCTTGACCTCGGTGGGTGTGCCGACCGCCGAGTACCGCACCATCTGCGCGACCTGCTGACCCGCCGGGGACGTCATGATGAGGTCGACCTCCTCGGGGGTGAACTTCTGACCGCGTCCAACCATTTGCACCACCCGTCGCCGCAGCGAGGCCTCGAACTGCCGGTGCGCGTCCTCGGTGGTGTCCGCGGCGATGGCGTTGACGCCGGCGATCACGTACGGCTCGGACAGCTCCTCGGACGGTTCGAACCGTTCCCGGTACAGCGTGACGGCGTCCACGAGCGAGTCGGGGGAGAAGTGGGACGCGTTGGCGTAGGGCAGGCCGAATTTCGCGGCGAGCTGCGCGCCGAACAGCGAGGATCCGAGGATGTACAGGGGAACGTTGGTGCCCTTGCCGGGAATCGCATCGACGCCGGGCACCCGTGACACGCCTTTGAGGTACGCCTGGAGTTCCAGCACGTCCTGCGGGAACCGGTCCGCGGACGCCGCGTCGCGGCGCAGTGCGTACATCGTCTTCTGGTCGCTGCCGGGGGCGCGGCCGAGTCCGAGGTCGATGCGGCCGGGGTGCAGGGTCGCGAGGGTGCCGAACTGCTCGGCGATCGTCAGCGGCGCGTGGTTGGGCAGCATGATGCCACCGGCGCCGAGCCGGATGTTCTGGGTGTGCGCGGCGACGTGCGCGATGAGGACGCTCGTCGCCGAGGAGCCGATCGACGGCATGTTGTGGTGCTCGGCGTACCAGATGCGGCGGTACCCGCGGGTCTCCGCGAGTTGCGCCAGTTTCACGCTCGCGTCGAAACTGTCCCGCGCCGTGTCGCCCTCGCGGATGTAGGCCAGATCCAGAATCGACAGAACAGCACTCACGGGCTTCTTCACCTTTCGTCACCGAGGTGCGAGAGGTTAGCCTCGCGCACTACCTCCGGGTACAACCGCGGAGGCAGTGCGCGTATTCCTGGCCGGTGTCAGGCCTCGACGAGTGGTCGCAACGTGCGGCCGGTGAGTTCCACGATGCCGGGTTCGTGCCCGTTGGCGACGAGATTGAGGACGACGCCGTCGATTCCCGGATCGAGGACCCGGGTCTTCAGCTGCTCGGCCACCTCGTCGGGGGCGCCGCAGAACTGCCGGTCGGTGGCGGCGGCGCGTTCCTCGTCCGACGCCTTCGACAGGTCGACGCCCCGCGCGAGCAGGAACTCGTGCTGGAGTTGGCGGGCGCGGTCGCCGTCCTCGTCGATGATGACGAAGGCCAGATAGCTGGTCTCCAGCGTGGACCGGTCGCGGCCGATCTCCGAACAGCGCGCGTCGAGGGCTTCGAGCTTGCGCGGCAACTCGCTCGCGTTGCAGATGATGTTCAGGTGATCGGCGAACCGGGCGGCGAGACCGAACGTCTTCTTCTCCCCGCCACCACCGAGCATGATCGGCAGGTCGTCGCGGATCCGCGGCTCGTTGATCGCGTTCTCGACGTGGTACCACTTGCCGTCGAACGTCGGGCGCTGACCGTGCAGCATCGGCGCGATGATCTGCAGCGCCTCGTCGAGCCGTTCGAACCGGTCGGTGAACGTGCCGAACTCGTAGCCGTACTGCTGATGCTCGAGTTCGAACCAGCCGGCCCCGATCCCGAGGACGGCGCGTCCGCCGCTGGCGACGTCCAGGGTGGTCACCGCCTTCGCGAGCATGGGTGGGTTGCGGTACGTGTTGCCGGTGACGAGGGCGGACAGCTGAATGTTCTCGGTGGCCGTGGCGAGGGCGCCGAGCGCGGTGTACGCCTCGAGCATCGGTTCGTCGGGCTCACCGAGGCCGGGCAGCTGATAGAAGTGATCCATCACGAATGCGGTGTCGAAGCCCGCGGATTCGGCCTCACGGGCCTGTGCGATCACGGTCGGAAACAGGTCCGCGACCGGGGTGGAGTAACTGAAATTCGGCATCTGGTATCCAAGGCGAATAGTCACCCGATCGACGCTACTCGGATGCCGGCTGGGGCACCTCTTTTATTTCGAGGGTAGGAAGTGATCACCCTGGGGTCCCTGTTACGCCACCTGTGGGTGGTGCACGCTGACGGTGGTGCCGTATCCGTCGCCGATCCGCCATCCGCGACAATTCTGCGCGGTGGGGAGGCGGAGTAGGCAGAGCAGAGCCCGAGGGGGGAGTTGAACATGTATTTCGATTCGCAGCAATCCGGTGGCACGGCATGCGCCTGCCCGGAGAGGCCTACGCCCGTCCGGCCGCACGTGGCCGTCCTGGAACGTCCACTCGCGCAGCCGACGCGTTCGACCGTCGGCGCCTTTCCGCTGACCGCAGCGCAGCGATCCATCTGGTTCGCGCAACAGCTCACGCCGGAGGTCCCGTACGTCATCGCCCACTACGTCGAGCTGAACGGGCCGGTCGAACTGGATGCTCTCCGCGACGCCACCCGTCGCGCGAACCGCGAATTCGGCTGGGGATCGGTGCGCCTGGTGGACATCGACGGACAGCCGCATCAGGTCGTGGATCCGACCGTCGACGATCGGGTGCCGACCACCGACCTGCGCGGCGAGGACGATCCCGTCGAAGCAGCGCACCGCTGGATGCGGAACGACCGGACCGCACGCACCGACATGTACGACGGTCCGCTCCTGGTCTCGCACATTCTGCGGCTGGGCGACGATCACTACTACTGGTATTCCCGCGCTCACCACATCGTGTCGGACGGGTACGCCGCGATGATGCTGATGAGCCGCACGGCCGAACTGTACGTCGCCGCGGTCGAGGGCAGAGAGCCCCCGGGTTGCCGGATCGAGGGACCGGAACGTCTCGTGCGGGAAGACGCGACCTACCGCGCCTCCACCCGGTTCGCCCGCGACCGCGACTATTGGCGAGAACAGGGCAGCGGGCCGGCTTCGGTCCTCAGCCTGAGCGGCCGCGCCGCGCGACCGGAGGTCGACGCCCGGACAGCGACCGGGCACACGCCTGCGAGCGGCGGTGTGCGGAATCCGACGGCCGTGACCGTCGCCGCCTTCGCGTCCTATCTCGCCAGGATGACCGGCGCCGACGACGTGGTCCTGTCCCTGCCCGTGTCGGCGCGGACGACGGCCTGCCTCAGGCATGCCGGCGGCTCGGTCTCCAATGTGATCCCGTTGCGGTTGAACGGAATCGGCTCTGCCACCGTGAGTCGTGCGGTCGGAACCGCGGAGGCGGCGTTGACGGCGGCACTGCGCCGTCAACGCTACCGCCGCGAGGACATCGGCCGGGACCTCGCCTCGGGTGGGGTCGAACTCCTGCATTTCGGGCCGGTGGTCAACGTCATGATGTTCACCAAGGAGATCACGCTGGGCGCCGTGCACGGGACGGTCCGGGTACTCACCACCGGTCCCGTCGCGGACCTCGCCGTCAACATCTATCCCGGGGCCGAGGGCAGTGCCCCCCGGATCGACTTCGAGGGAAACCCGGCACTGTACGACGACGCCGAACTGACCGGACACCACTCGCGTTTCCTCGCGTTCCTCGACCGCTTCATCGCATCGGCCGAGTCGGATGCACCGGTTGCCGATCTCGACGTCTTCTTCGCGGGCGAACGCGCGGAATTCGCTCCCGCGCGGGGTCGTCCGGATACGGACGCCGTCACGCTCGACCGTCTCCTGACGGGAACCGTCGCGAACGACCGGGCGGCGATTGCGATCACCGACCGGGGACGCACACTGTCCTACGGCGACCTGGACCGACTCGCCACCCGGTTGGCCCGCCTTCTGGCAGTTCGGGGCATCGGACCCGAGGACGTCGTCGCGGTCTCCATCCCACGGTCGATCGAGTCGGTGCTGGCGCTGTGGGCGGTCGCGAAGGCCGGCGCGGCCTATGTCCCGATCGACCCCTCACACCCGAGCGCTCGCATCGCGTACACCCTGGACGATTGCGGCGCGACGGTCGGGCTGACCGTCCGCTCGGAGCGGTCCCGGCTGCCCGGCACCGTCGCATGGCTGACCGCCGATATCGACGACCTCGACAGCCTCTGTGAAGAAACCCTCCCCGATGCGGAACGGACCCGTCCGCTGCTCGTGGATCATCCCGCGTATCTGATCTACACGTCCGGCTCGACCGGAACACCGAAGGGGGTCGTCGTCACCCACCGGGGTCTCGCCAACCTGGCACAGGAGATCCGGGACAAGTACGCGGTGTCCTCGCGTTCTCGTGTCCTGCATTTCGCCTCACCGAGTTTCGACACGGCGCTGGTCGAAGTACTCGCGGCCTGTATCGGCGGCGCGACGCTCGTCGTGACCCCGCCCGGCGTGTTCGGCGGTGACGAGCTGTCGCGACTGTTGCGCGACGAACACGTCACGCACCTCCTGACGACGCCGTCCGCACTGGCCGCGATCGACCCCGGCGCGACGAACGACCTGGAGTTGGTGCTGGTCGGAGGGGAAGCGTGCCCGCAGGAGTTGGTGCGGCGGTGGGCCGGCAGACAGGACATGCGCAACGCGTACGGTCCGACGGAGACGACGTGCAGCGTCACCCTCACCGATCCGATCTCACCGGACGCGCGACTGACGATCGGCTCCCTGATGCGCGGCGTGGACGCGGTGGTTCTGGATCACCGCCTGCGTCCGCTTCCTGTGGGCGCCGTCGGTGAGCTCTACCTCGCCACCTCGGCACTCGCACGGGGCTATCACCGGCGCCACGGTCTGACCGCCGCACGGTTCGTGGCCAACCCGTTCGGCCGCCGAGGATCCCGGATGTTCCGCACCGGGGACGTCGTCCGGTGGACGGCGACCGGGACACTCGAGTTCCTGGACAGGGCGGACGACCAGATCAAGATCCGCGGATTCCGTGTCGAGCTCGGCGAGATCGACGCCACGCTGACCGCGCAACCGGGCGTCACGTTCGCGGCGACGGTGCTGCACCGGACCTCGGCCGGAAACCCGAACCTGGTGTCCTACATCATGGCCGAGCCGGACGCCTCGATCGATCGTGACATGCTGACAGCGCAGCTGGCACGATTCCTGCCCGACTACATGGTTCCGAAATCGATCATGCTTCTGAATTCGATCCCGTTGACACCGACGGGGAAACTCGACCGGGCAGCGCTGCCGCTGCCGGAGTTCGGCTCGGACTCGGTGCCTCATCGTGACCCCGAGACGCCGGCCGAGCGTCGGGTCGCGCGAGTGTTCGCCCAGGTTCTCGGTGTGGACGCAGTAGGCGCCGACGATTCGTTCTTCGACCTCAGCGGCGACTCGCTGTCGGCGATCAGGGTGGTCGCGCGGATCAACGCCGAGCTCGGCACAAGCATGGGTGTGCGCGACCTCTTCGACGCACCGACGGTCGCTGCACTGGCAGTGACGGTCGCGGAGGCCTGCGCACACTCGCCGGCCATCCGCCCGCAGCGCGGACCGAAGCTGGGTGCCACACCGCTGCCCGCCCTCGTGCCGCTGTCCCCGTCACAAGTCTTCATCGACCGCACCGTCGTGGAACCCGCTCTCCACAACATCCCCTTCACCGTGCGCGTGCGCGGCGAATTCGACGTCGATGCCCTGCGCTCGGCGATGGCGGACGTCCTCGGCAGGCACCGGTCACTGAGGACCGTGTTCCCCGACTCGCCGTCGGGGCCGTACCAGTACGTGCTCGACGTGGCCGACGCGATGCCCGACCTCAGGCCGGTGGTGATCGGCGCGGCGGAAGCGGAAGCCCGGACGTCGAACCTGCTGTCCGCCGGATTCGACGTGCGGCGGGACCCGCCGCTGCGCGCCCGGCTGTTCCGGCTCGGCGACCGAGACCACCTGCTGGCGTGCGTCGTCCACCACATCGCCGCGGACGGCTGGTCGCTCGCGCCGCTGGCACGGGATCTCGCGGACGCCTACGGTGCCCGGTCTGCGGGCGGGGCGCCCGGCTGGGAGCCGCCGACCGCGACGTACGCGGACTACACCGTGTGGCGGCGGGCGCTGCTGGGCGACGAGGACGACCCGGCGAGTGTCGCGTCGAAGCAGATCGCCCACTGGGCGAAGGAACTGTCGGGGCTGCGCGGGGAGCTTGCGCTGCCCACCGATCGCCCCCGGCCGGAGCGGTGGACCTACCGGGCGGGGCGGCTTCCGTTCTCGCTCGACGAGCATGCGCATCGAGGCCTGCTGGCCACCGCGCACGAGCATCATGCCAGCCTGTTCACGGCGCTCAGGGCGGCAGTGGCGATCCTGCTCGCCCGCCTCAGCGGAGATCCCGACATCGCGATCGGCACTCCGATCGCGGGTCGGGGAGACCCGGCGCTCGACGACGTGGTGGGCATGTTCGTCAACACGCTGGTTCTGCGTACCCGGGTCGACCCGAGCATGACGCTGTGCGACATCGTCGAAGGATCCCGCGGCGTGGAGCTTCGCGCTCTGGCGAATGCCGATGTGCAGTTCGAACGACTCGTGCAGGTACTCGACCCGCCCCGGTCGCCCTCCCTGCACCCGCTGTTCCAGGTTGCGCTGTCGCTGAACAACTTCGCTCCCGCCGCCCTGAACGTGTCCGGGCTCGACTTCGAGGTCACTCCGCGTCCGCTCGACATCGCCAAGTGCGATCTGCACTTCCACTTCACCGAACGTCACGACGTCGACGGGAGGCCCGCCGGAATCGACGCCGAACTGGTGTATTCCGCCGACCTCTACGATGCATCCACCGCACAGGGTTTCGTCGACCTGCTGCACACCGTCGTCGACCCGATCGGTAGGTGACCGGGCATCGGACGTGGTAGAGATGCCTGATGAGAGGCTTCCGGAGATCGATTCTGGTGTCATTGCTCGGTGGCGCGGTGCTCCTCGCGCCCGCCGCCTGCTCCGACCCGTCGGGCACGGCGGTGAGCGAGCCGTCGACCGCGTCCGACGCGGGTCCGTCCACGACCGACCCGGCGACCGGTCCGGCGACACCCGCGGGGGTGCCCTACACGGAGTCCGAACTGCAGGTCACCGGTTCCACCGGACGCGTCCGCTACGACGTGCTCATCCCGCAGATCGAGGGCGGCGACCCGGCGGTCACCGCCGAGTTCAACGAATCGATGCGCGCCGCGCTCCAGGACCAGATCGACGGCTGGGGCACCGACGCGTTCACACTGAGCAGCCAGGAACACAGCGTGGCGCACATCGGTGAGCACGTGATCAGCGGGCTGCTCGTGACGTCCTGGAACGCCGATCCGCCCGGGGCGCATCCCACGCCGATCGTCGCGACGGTGGTGGTGAATGCCGACACGTCCGCACCGATCACGCTCGGCGACCTCTTCCCCGACCTGCCTGCCGGGCTGCAGGCGCTGTCGGACAGTTCCGAGCGCCTCCTCCCCGAGACGGTCGCCGGACCGGACTTCGAGCGATCGGGCATCGAGCCGACCGAGGCGAACTTCGCCAACTGGCTGGCCACCCCGGCGGGCATGGAGATCCACTTCAACGACTACCAGGTGGGACCGCACGCCATCGGGCTCGTCACCGTCACCGTGCCGTGGGACGACCTCGCGGACGTGATCGACCCCGAACTGGCTCCCGTCGTATCGAGTTAGCCGCCGCCCGACCGCTCACCGGGAACGAACCTGTAGCTGCCCGGGTGCTCCGACCTACCGTCCCAGACAGGCCTTGCTGCCGAAATGTGTCTGTCGAATGGGAGAGGAGCGCGCCCGTGAGTGCACGCACCGAAGTTGATGCTCGGGCGAATCGGATCGGCGACGTGGACGCGGTCGTCGTCGGCGCGGGATTCGCGGGTCTGTACGCCGTCCACAAACTGCGGAGCCTGGGTCTGACGGTCCAGGGTGTCGAGGCCGCGGACGGCGTCGGCGGAACGTGGTTCTGGAACCGCTACCCCGGCGCCCGGTGCGACGTGGAAAGCGTCGACTACTCGTACTCGTTCTCGCGGGAACTCGAGCAGGAGTGGGACTGGAGCGAGAAGTACGCCACCCAGCCCGAGATCCTGGCGTACATCGATCACGTCGCGGACCGGTTCGACCTCCGCGACCGTTTCCTGTTCGGCACCCGCGTGACGTCCGCGGAACTGGACGAGGACACGCTGCGGTGGGAGGTGCGCACCGACCGCGGCGACGTCCTGACCGCCCGGTACTGCGTCTTCGCGACCGGTGCCTTGTCCACCGCGAACATGCCGAACATCCCGGGACGCGAATCCTTCACCGGCGATACGCATCACACCGGCCACTGGCCGCACGAGGGGGTCGACTTCACCGGCCGCCGGGTCGGGATCATCGGCACCGGTTCCTCGGGCATCCAGTCGATTCCCGTCATCGCCGAGCAGGCGGATCACCTGTACGTGTTCCAGCGCAGCGCCAATTACAGCGTCCCCGCGGGCAACGAGATGTGGGACGACGAGATGCGGCGCGCGATCAAGGCGGGATACGACGAGCGCAGGCGGCTGTCGCGGGAGAGCGGCGGCGGGTCGCCGTACAACGCGCACCCGAAGTCGGCGCTGGAGGTGTCCGAGGAGGAACGCCGCGACGCCTACGAGACGCGATGGAAACTCGGCGGGGTGCTGTTCGCGAAAACCTTTCCGGACCAGACGAAGACCGAGGCCGCGAACGCGACCGCGCGGGAGTTCGCGGAGAACAAGATCCGCCGCCTCGTCGACGACCCCGCGGTCGCGGACAAGCTGATCCCGAACGATCACCCCATCGGGACCAAGCGGATCGTCACCGACACCCACTATTTCGAAACGTACAACCGGCCGAACGTCACCCTGGTGGATCTCAAGGCGGCGCCGATCGAGTCGATCACCCCGTCGGGGATCACCACCGCCGACGCCGACTACGGCCTCGACACGCTGGTGTTCGCCACCGGATTCGACGCCATGACCGGAGCCCTCGACCGCATGCGGATCGTCGGCCGGGACGGCGTGTCCCTCGCCGAGTACTGGAGTGAGGGACCGAAAACCTATCTCGGTCTGGGTGTTCCGGGATTTCCGAACCTGTTCGTCGTGACGGGGCCGGGCAGCCCGTCGGTGCTGGCGAACATGGTGCTCGGCGCCGAGCAGCACGTCGACTGGATCGCGGACTGCATCGAGCACCTGTGGGAGAAGGACTACGACGCGGTCGAGGCGTCGGTCCCGGCCACCGAGCAGTGGGTGGAGCACTGCCGCGAGCTTGCCGCGCAGACCCTGTTCCCGCTGGCGAACTCCTGGTACATGGGCGCCAACATTCCGGGCAAACCCCGCGTGTTCATGCCGTACATCGGGGGCTTCGGCGCGTATGGGCGGATCTGCGCGGACGTCGCGGAGGAGGGGTTCCGCGGGTTCGAGTTCAGCCGGTCCCGGACGCGGCTGGCAGACCCGGTGGGGTAGTTGCCCAGATATTGGTCAGCCGCGCAGGCAATTACCTGCGCGGCTGACCAATTGGTGGGAAAAAGGAGCAGTTCAGTCGGGCAGCGCGTACGTGGCCCAGGCCCGGGCGAGCACGTCGCCGTCGAGCGTGCAGGTGACGGTGACGTCGGTCATGCGCACGCCGTCCTGGACGTACGTCTGCTGCAGCGAAGACGTGAATTCGGCCCCGGACGGCACGGCCCGCCGGATGCGGGTGCGGAACCTGCGGAGCGTCCCGGGAAACTGCTCGGCGCAGTGGCGCTCGAGCAGTTCTGCCGACCGGTCGTCCTGTGTCGAGGCGCCGGTGAAGCTGTTCGTCCAGAATTCGAAGACCAACTGCTCGTCGCGGTTGTGGAAGCGGACCAGCAGGTCGTGGTCGCCCACCCTGCGGACCTGTGCCGTCAGCGCGTCGTCCGGCGTCCGGCGCGGTCGCAGGAGGAGGAAGTCCTGCTCGACGGCCGCCCCCGGCTGGGGTGCGACGATCACCCCGCTCGGGACGGCGTCGGCGCACAGCCGGCGAATCTCTGCTGTGTGCGGCTGCGAAGAGATGAGTGCGGCCATCGGTCCTCCCAATTTCCGGGTATGTGATCCGCACGGTAGTCGCCGCGGCGGGGAAACGGGGGGTGTGGGTCCCTGTGATCGGGACGCGGAAGTTCTGCCGCGATGCGTGGATACGAAAGCCTCTCGCTGAGTGGGAGAGTCGGGTACCGGAACGGACCGCGTGCGCCGACTATGAGCTACACCACACCCCGAGGGTGTTCTTGACGTACAGCGAGGCGGAGGTAGACATGGCGCGCAACAGTGCCGTTGACGGCGACGAAGTCCGGATGATCGAAGTGGGATCGGCACCAACGCGTTTCGCGCGCGGGTGGCATTGCCTGGGTCTGGCGAAGACCTTCAGGGACGGCGCCCCGCATCAGATCGATGCGTTCGGCACGTCGCTGGTGGTGTTCGAGACGTCGGACGGCACCCTGAGCGTGCTCGACGCCTACTGCCGCCACATGGGTGGCAACCTGGCGCACGGCACCGTGAAGGGCGACTCCATCGCCTGCCCGTTCCACGACTGGCGCTGGGGCGGCAACGGCAAGTGCACGGGAATCCCGTATGCGCGGCGCGTCCCGCCGCTGGCGCGGACCCGGGCCTGGACGACCATCGAGCGCAACGGCCAGCTCTACGTCTGGAACGACCCGCAGGGCAACCCGCCGCCCGCCGACGTGACGATTCCCGAGATCGAGGGATTCGGTTCTTCGGAATGGACCGACTGGACCTGGAATTCGCTGCTCGTCGAGGGTTCGCACTGCCGCGAGATCGTCGACAACGTGGTCGACATGGCGCACTTCTACTACGTCCACTTCTCGTTCCCGCGCTACTTCAAGAACGTGTTCGAGGGGCACGTGGCCACCCAGTACATGCAGTCGACGCCCCGCCACGACATCTCGGTGGGCACCAGCTACGACGACCCCAATTCGACGCTGCGCTCGGACGCGTCGTACTTCGGCCCGTCCTACATGATCGACAAGCTGTGGAGCGAGGCGAACGGCATGATGATCGAGACGGTGCTGATCAACTGCCACTACCCGGTCAGCGCCGATTCATTCGTCCTGCAGTGGGGCGCCATGGTGAAGAAGCCCGAGGGGCTGTCGGACGAGGTGGCGAACGGTATGGCGGCCCAGTTCGCGGAGGGCGTGGAGCTCGGGTTCAAGCAGGACGTCGACATCTGGCTGAACAAGTCGCGCATCGACAACCCGCTGCTGTCGGAGGAGGACGGGCCGGTGTACCAGCTGCGCCGCTGGTACCAGCAGTTCTACGTCGACGTCGAGGACATCACCGAAGACATGACGAAGCGCTTCGAATTCGAGATCGACACCACCAGGGCGGTGCAGAGCTGGGAGGCGGAGGTTGCCGACAACCTCGCCAACGGCGTCGTGCCGCTCGACACCAACGCCTGAGCCCGCTCGCAAAAGAAGGACACGACAGATGACCCACGAGGTTCTCGACAACATCATGGCGATCGCGGATCAGCTCCGCGATCAGGCGCCGGAGGCCGAGCGGATCGGCAGGCTGCCAGACGACACGGCGAAGAAACTCCGCGAGGCCGGACCGATCAAGCTGCTTCAGCCCGGCAAGTACGGCGGCCACGAGGCTCACCCGCGCGAGTTCGCGGAGACGGTGATGGCCGCGGCCTCCCTCGATCCGGCAACGGGATGGGTGTGCGGCATCGTCGGAGTGCACCCCTGGCAGCTGGCATTCGCCGACCCGAAGGTGCAGGACGAGGTGTGGGCGGCCGACAACGACACCTGGATGGCCTCGCCGTACGCGCCGACCGGGATCGCGACCCCAGTCGACGGCGGCTACCTCTTCAGCGGCCGCTGGCAGTTCTCCTCGGGCACCGATCACTGCGACTGGATCTTCCTCGGCGCCATGCTCGGCGACAAGGACGGCGCCATGGCGCTGCCGCCGAAGATGCTGCACATGATCCTGCCGCGCAGCGACTATGAGATCGTCGAGGACTCGTGGAACGTCGTCGGGCTCAAGGGCACCGGGTCCAAGGACATCATCGTCCGGAACGCCTTCGTCCCCGACTACCGGGTGATGGACGCCGACGAGGTCATGAACGGCACCGCGGTGCAGAAGTTCGGGCGCACCGAGACGCTGTACAACATGCCGTGGTCGACGATGTTCCCGCTCGGAATCTCCTCCGCCGTGGTGGGAATCGCCGAGGGCGCCCTGGCCGCCCACCTCGACTACCAGCGCGACCGCGTCGGCGCGCAGGGCACCGCGATCAAGGACGACCCGTACGTGCTGTTCGCCGTCGGCGAGGCGGCGGCCGACATCAACGCCGCCCGCCAGGAACTGCTCGCCAACGTCGACAGGATCTGGGATCTCGTCGAGTCGGGCAGGGAGGTCACGTTCGAGGACCGCGCCGCCGGACGCCGGACCCAGGTGCGGGCCGCGTGGCGGGCGGTCACCGCCGTCGACCAGATCTTCGCCCGCTCCGGCGGCAACGCGCTGCGCATGGACAAGCCCCTGCAGCGGTACTGGCGGGACGCGCACGCCGGCCTCGCGCACGCGATCCACGTGCCGAGCACCGTGTACCACGCATCGGCGCTCAGCTCGCTCGGCCTCGACCCGGCCGACAACCTCAAGTCGATGATCTGACCGCCGTCGCCATCTCGAAAACAGCAGAAGGACAACACATGACAGACATCAAGGGCCTGGGCTACGTCAAGATCCAGACCAACGACCTGGAGCGCTGGCGCACGTTCGCGTTCGACGTCCTCGGATTCGCCGAGGGTTCGGGACCGGACGAGGACGCCCTCTACCTCCGCATGGACGAGCGCGCTGCCCGCATCGTGATCGTGCCGGGCGAGTCGGACGAGGTGGTCACCATCGGGTGGGAGGTCCGTGACCATGCGGGCCTGGTCCGCGTCCAGGAGGCCGTCGAGGGCGCGGGCATCGCCGTCAAGCCGCTGTCGGTGGAAGAGGCCGACGCGCGCCGCGTCGAGGAGGTCGTCACGTTCCAGGACCCGACGGGCGCGACGATCGAGATCTTCCACGGCGCCGTCCTCGACCACAGCCCGGTGGTCACCCCGTTCGGCGCGAAGTTCGTGACCGGGGCGCAGGGCCTCGGCCACGTGGTGCTGCCGGTGATGGATTTCAGCGGGGCGTTCGACTTCTACACCGAGGTGCTCGGGTTCCTGCCCCGCGGCGCGTTCCGCATCCCGGCGCCGCCGGAGTTCGGGCCGATGCGGGTGCGCTTCATGGGCGTCAACGAGCGGCACCACAGCCTGGCCCTCTGCCCCGCACCGCACGGCGGCGCGCCGGGACTGGTGCACATCATGGTGGAGGTCGACACGCTCGACGCCGTCGGGCAGGCCCTCGACCGCGTCGTCAAGGACGGGTTCTCCGTCTCCTCGACGCTCGGCCGCCACACCAACGACAAGATGGTGTCGTTCTACGTGCGTGCCCCCGGCGGCTGGGACATCGAGTTCGGCACCGACGGCATGAAGGTGGACGAGACGTACTACTCCGCAGAGGAGATCACCGCCGACAGCTACTGGGGCCACGACTGGTCGGGGAGTGAGCCGCTGGCGGCGATGTAAGGGGTGTCCGGGCCCGGTGTGCGTATCCACTCGATGCGTGCACCGGGCCTTTCGGCTGTTCGGGGCCGTTCCGCCACCCACTATTGCAAATAGGTATATGCCTATTTATAGTAAGTGTCGCCAGTCACACAACGCGGCGCCGCACCGAGCAGCGCCGCTACGGAGGTCCCCATGACGACGACACTCAGCCCCACACCCACCGCCGGCCTCGATCGCGCCGCCCTTCTCCTCGACGCCTTCGACGGCCCGGGCAGGCTCACGCTCGCGCAGATCGTGCGCCGCACGGGGCTCCCGCGATCCTCCGCGCACCGAATGCTCGAGCGTCTCGTCCAGCTGCGGTGGCTCCGCCGGGAGGGCCGGGACTACGAACTCGGCATGCGGCTGTTCGAACTCGGGTCCCTCGCCGTGCACCAGGACCGCCTGCACCGGGCCGCGCTGCCCTTCCTGCACGAACTGCACCGCCTCACCGGGCACGCCGTGCACCTCGCGGTGCTGGAGGGGATCGACGTCGTCTACCTGGAGAAGATCGCCGGACGGTTCGGCGTCGGGCTGCCGTCCCGCGTCGGCGGCCGCCAGCCCGCGCACTGCACGAGCGTCGGCAAGGTGCTGCTGGCCCATTCGCCCGAGTCGGTGGTCGACCGTGTCGTCGAGGCCGGTCTGCCCCGCAGCACACGATTCAGCATCGACTCACCGGCCGCGTTCCGCGCCGAGTTGCAGAAGACCCGCGAACGCGGGGCGGCCTACGACCGCGAAGAGGATCTCGTGGGCGTCAGCTGCGTTGCGGTGCCCGTTGGCACCGAGGACAACGTGGTGGCGGCCATCTCCGTGTGCGGTCCGAGCAGCCAGATCAAGCTCGATCACCGTCTGACCGCACCGATTCGCATGTCCGCCAAGGGCGCCTGGCGCAACTACATGTCGACCGCGACACCGGGCGCCGGACGCGCCGACCGATACTCCGCCTGAGGCGGGACGAAGGAGCACGAATGCCGCTCGACGAGCAGGCCGAGACCATCCTGCGGGGACTGAACGAGAACTTTCCCCGGGTGGAAACCATGACGGGCGCCCAGGCGCGGGCGGCGACGAAGGCGGGACGTAAGGCCGTCGCCGACCCCGAACCGGTCGGTGAGGTGCGCGACCGGGAGATCCCCGGCGGTGCCGGATCGATTGCGGTACGGATCTATTCGCCCGCGGGGAACTCCGCGGGACCCCTTCCCGTCGTCGTCTTCTTCCACGGCGGCGGGTTCGTGATCTGCGACCTCGACAGTCACGACGGCTTCTGCCGCGCCATGTGCAACGGGATCGGCGCCGTCGTCGTCTCCGTCGACTACCGCCTGGCCCCGGAATCGCAATGGCCCGCCGCGGCGGACGACGCCTACGCTGCGACGCGCTGGGTCGCGCAGCACGCCCACGAGTTCGGCGCCGATCCGGACCGTCTGCTCGTCGCCGGCGACAGCAGCGGCGGCAACCTCGCGGCCGTCGCCGCGCTGATGGCCCGAGACCGGCAGGGCCCTGCCGTCGCCGGACAGCTCCTGATCTACCCCGTCATCGAACCGGCCTTCGACACCGAGTCCTACGACGAGTTCGCGGAGGATCACTTCCTCACCCGCGCTGCGATGCAATGGTATTGGGATCAGTACCTGCCGACGCACCGCGAGGCCGTACCCGCCTACGCCGCCCCGGTCCGGGCCGAGGACCTCGGCGGGCTCCCACCCGCAATCGTGATCACCGCCGAACGCGATCCGCTGCGGTACGAGGGGGAGAAGTACGCCGCGGCGCTCGCCGACGCCGGTGTTCCGGTACAGCTCGAGCGGGTCCGGGGAGTGTTCCACGGATTCCTGACGATCGACGCGATGACCGCGGCGCAGACCGAACGCCGGGCGCTGTGGCCCCGGCTCCGGAATCTGGTGGCCGAACGCGTGCGCACCCCGTCCGACTAGTTCTCCGTCTCGGCCTCGTCGCCGGAGTCCCGCGCCGCCTTCATGGCGGCCTGGTACTCCTGCTGCGCCTCGCGGGAGCGCCGGATCGACGGTGATGCGGTGGGTTTCGGCACACCGGGATGTTCCGGCGTCCCTTCTCCGTGCATCCGCTCGACGGCCTCGTCGATGTCGGCGAGCATCTGCTTCGCGAGTTCGCTCTCGGCGGCGTAGTAGCGCTCGGACCACTTGTTGACCATGTGTGCGAATGCCCACGTGGGTTCGACATCGGAATCGCGGGCGTCGAGTGCGGCCTGCCTGCTCATCCCCTCCACATACGAGATATGCTCCTTCAGGGCATCTTTGAGCTGCTCCGGCTCGGTGAGATGGCCGAGCCACATGCGCAGCATCACGCCGTGCTTGAGGACGGGCGGATCGATCGGCGCCTCCCGCGCCCAGCTGCGCATGACGGCCATGCCCGCGTCCGTGATCTTGTACAGGCGCTTGGGTTTCACCCGCGCCTCGTCGTCCACGACTGTCCGCGACGTCACGTATCCCACGTCTTCCAGCTTCTTCAGCTCCGAGTACACCTGACTGAACGACGGGCTCCAGTAGAAGAAGCGAACGCTGTACGAGGCCCACTTCTTGAGGTCGTAGCCGGACAGTTCCTCGCCGAACGACAGGATGCCGAGCACCGGCCAGCTCGTGGATCGGAGGCCGGCGAACCCGGAGCTCTGGGTGGGGTCGGACGAAGGCATTTCCCGAGCCTATCAACCGTGCGCCGCCGGTCGGACACGTGAAACCCTGCCGCTGGGCGGGACGGGGCATTTCCCGCCTGCAGGAGCCGCGGCCAGGCTGAACGCAACCCGTCGATCCGAGGAGACACGATGACCCGAACCGAAGAACCCGTGCCGCCGGTGGCACGTCGCATTGACCCTGCCGACCTCAA
Organism: Rhodococcus sp. P4_B6; assembly: GCF_056402215.1. Lineage (NCBI taxonomy): Bacteria > Bacillati > Actinomycetota > Actinomycetes > Mycobacteriales > Nocardiaceae > Rhodococcus > Rhodococcus sp. P4_B6. Next base: position 17,700 of record NZ_JBFUHV010000113.1, read on the forward strand.
GTCGGTGCTCGGGCACTTCTGCACCGGCGTCACGGTGATCACCGCACACGACGGCGAGAATCCGCACGGCTTCACATGCCAGTCGTTCGTGTCGCTGTCGCTGGACCCGCCGTACGTGTCGTTCAGCCCCGCACGGACGTCGACCAGCTGGCCGCGGCTGCGGGCGAGCGAACACGTCTGCGTCAACGTCCTCGCTCACGATCAGCGGGACGTCTGCGGCACGTTCGCGACCAGCGGCGCCGACAAGTTCGCCGGAGTCGGGTGGTCGCACGCCGGCAACGGCGCCCCGGCGCTGGACGGAGTGCTGGCCCGGGTGCAGGCTACCGTCGAATTCGAGCACGACGCCGGAGACCACACGATCGTCGTCGCACGCGTGACCGGACTGGACGTGCTCAGGGATGTGCCGCCGCTCCTGGTGTACCGCGGCGGGCTCGGCATCTTCACCGCCGCCACCTAGCTCTGTCTCCCGCGCGGCGGCGGTGCCGCTGTCTCCCGCTCCGCGGGAAGGGCTGTGGGAAAAAGCAATTGACACCGGCAGGGTGTGATCGAGACCACTTCGGAAGGTGTGCACGATGAGCGTAGACGAGCAGAACTGGGACCGGGAGGTCGATCTCCTGGTGATCGGCAGCGGTGCGGGCGGCATGACCGCCGCACTTGCCGGCGCCGAGCGGGGGCTCGACACCCTCGTCGTCGAAAAGTCCGCGGTGTACGGCGGTTCGACGGCACTGTCCGGCGGCGCCCTGTGGATCCCCAACTCGCCGATCCTCGTCCGTGAAGGCCGCGCCGACGACCCCGGCGACGTCCGGAAGTACCTGGAGTCGATCGTCGGCGACAGCGTGCCCGCCGAACGCCTCGACGCGTACATCGAGCAGGGCCCGGCGATGATGCAGTTCTTCGAACAGCACTGCCCGCATCTCCGGTTCTCCTGGTGCGAGGACTATTCCGACTACCACCCGGAGAACGTGGGCGGACGGCCGAAGGGGCGGACGGTCGAACCGCTGCCGTTCGACATGAACCAGCTCGGCGCCGACCGCGAGCTGCAGCGCCCGAACTCCCTCGCTATGCCGGGCGGGCTCTACATGACGTCCACCGAGTTCCGGCACCTCAACATGTTCTTCCGCACCTGGGCCGGACGCCGGACCGCGCTGGGCGTCGGCTGGCGTTCGGTGGTGGCGATGGTGCGGCGCAGGCGGATGGAGACCCTGGGGCAGGCCCTCGTCGGCAGGCTGCGGCTCAGCCTTCAGGAGGCCGGCGTCCCGCTGTGGCTGAACTCCCCACTGAAGGGGCTGATCACGGACGAGTCCGGGGCCGTCACGGGCGCGGTCGTCGAGTCCGGGACGCGGGAACTGCGCATCCGCGCCCGCCGCGGCGTCATGATGGCCACCGGCGGATTCGAGCAGAGCGAGGAGATGCGGAAGCGGTACCTCCGGGAGGGCGGCAAGGACAACTACAGCGCCGGCTCACCCGACAACACCGGTGACGGAATCGTGGCCGGTGAGCAGGTCGGCGCCGCCCTCGACCTGATGGACGACGCCTGGTGGATGCCGTCGTTCCGGCGCCCGGACGGAATCATGCACGTCCTGGTGTCGGAGCGGTCGATCCCGCCGTCGCTGATCGTCGACCAGAACGGCAAGCGGTTCACCAACGAGGCATCCCCGTACGTGTCGTTCGTCCACGACCAGATCGCAGGCGGTCACGACCCGGTGTGGTTCGTATTCGACTCGAAGGCGAAGAGCCGCTACCAGTTCGGCGGGGTGATGCCCGGGCAGAAGTTCCCGGCGGAATGGTTCGAGACGGGCCTGATGCTGCGTGCGGAGACCCTCGGGGAACTGGCGCAACAGATGAGCGTGCCCGCCGACGCGCTGTCCGCCGAGATCACAAGGTTCAACGGGTTCGCCCGGGCAGGTGTCGACGCCGATTTCGGTCGCGGCGACAGCGCGTACGACCGGTACTACGGCGACCCGCGACTGCCCAACCCGACCCTGGACGAGGTGGACAAGGCCCCGTACTACGCGGTGCGGATGGAGGCCGGCGACCTCGGCACCAAGGGCGGGCTTGTATGCAATGAGTACAGCCAGGTGCTGAGCGGCAGCGGCGAACCGATCCCCGGGCTGTACGCCACCGGAAACACGTCGGCGTCGGTGATGGGCAACGACTACGCGGGCGCGGGCGCGACGATCGGCCCCGCGATGGTGTTCGGCTGGGTCGGCGCACGGCACGCCGCAGCCAGTGCAGAGGCGGTGAACTGAGTGCTTCCCGTCGAATGCCGGCGCTGCGGTAACGCGGTGCTCGTGGAGAAATACAGCGAGGCGCACACGAGCGTGCAGTGGCTGGGCGACGCCGAGCAGACCTGCCCGGAGTTCGCTCTGCGTGCGCAGGAGGGGGAGCACTCGATGTTCGTCCCCACCTGCGGTGCGCTGCGCGGATCGATCGACGACGCGGTGGAGGACGGGCGGGTGGGGCTCTCCCTGCGCAGCTACCCGACCCCCGGCCGCCTGGACTAGAGGGGACAACCGATGTCACGGATGGCAGGCAAGGTCGCCTTCATCACCGGCGCCGGAAACGGCATGGGACGCAGTCACGCGGTCCGGCTCGCGGAGGAGGGCGCAGACGTTATCGCCGTCGACCTTCCGTCGGCCGCAGCCGATCTCGACGAAACCCGAAGACTGGTAGTCGAACTCGGCCGCCGGGCGGTCGTGGCCCACGCCGATGTGCGGGACCCGTCGGCGCTGCGGGCGGCCGTCGACGCCGGAGTCGCGGAACTGGGACCCCTCGACGTCGTCGTCGCGAACGCCGGCATCTGCGACAACCCCGGTCCGGCCTGGACGATCGACGACGAGATCTGGCACCGGTCGCTCGACGTCAACCTCACCGGCGTCTGGAACACGGCGACCGCCGCGGTCCCGGCGATGCGCGACGGCGGCGGTTCCGTCGTGATCGTCAGTTCGACCGCGGGCATCAAGGCGGTGGCCGGGGCCGCCCACTATTCGGCGTCCAAGACCGCGGTGGTCGGGTTGGCCCGGACCCTCGCCACCGAACTCGGACCGCAGTTCATCCGGGTCAACGTGCTGCACCCCGGTGCCGTCGGCACCCGCATGACCCTGAACCCGGAGACGATGGCACGGCTGCGACCGGACCTCGAGAACCCGACCCGTGACGACGTCGTCCCCGTCCTCGCGGCCAACCACGTCCTGCCCGTTCCATGGCTGGACTCGCGGGACGTCAGCAACGCGCTGCTGTTCCTCGCCTCGGACGAATCGCGATACATCACCGGCACACAACTCGTGGTCGACGCCGGACTGACCCAGAAGGTGTAGAGATGACAGGTCGAGTGAACGGAAGAGTCGTCCTGGTCACCGGTGCCGCACGCGGGATCGGCCGGGCGCAGGCACTGCGATTCGCACAGGAGGGCGCGGACGTCGTGGCCGTCGACCTGTGCGGGCCGGTCGGCACGGTGGTGACGCCACCGGCGAGCCCGGAGGATCTCGAGGTGACCGCGAAACTGGTCCGGGACACGGGCCGCCGGATCGTGACTGCGCAGGTGGACGTGCGTGACGGAACGGCGCTCGCGGATGCGGTGACGGCGGCGGCCGGGGAACTGGGCGGGCTGGACTTCGTGTGCGCCACGGCGGGCATCACGTCCTCGGGCGCCGCGCTGGAGCTCGACTCCGAGACGTGGCAGACGATGCTCGACGTCAATCTGACGGGGGTGTGGCAGACGTGCAAGGCGGCGGCCCCGCACCTGATCGAGCGCGGCGGCGGGGCGATGGTCCTGACGAGCTCCATCGCCGGCCTGCGCGGTCTCGTCGGCGTCGCCCATTACACCGCGGCCAAGCACGGGGTGGTGGGCCTGATGCGGTCGCTGGCCAAGGAACTCGCGCCGCACCGGGTGCGGGTCAACAGCGTGCATCCCACCAACGTCGACACGGACATGATCCAGAACGACATGGTGCGGCGGGCGTTCCGGCCCGACCTCGAGCACCCCACCCGGGAGGAGTTCGCGGCGGCCGCGGTGACGATGAACATGCTGCCGATTCCGTGGATCGAGCCGGTCGACGTGGCCAACGCCGCGCTGTTCCTGGCCTCGGACGAGGCGCGGTACATCACGGCGGTCGCCCTGCCGGTCGACGCGGGCAGCGTCAGCAGATGATTGTCGCGGGCAGCGTCAGCCGGTAACACTCAGTCGCGACGCCGGCCGAACCGGCGACCGGGATCGTCACCGACGAGGCTTTCGCCACGGCCGCCGGAACGGAGAACTCACATTCTTGTGGGGCGGAGCCGTGAATTCGGTCTGCACCGACGAGATGGCCTGCTGCGCCGGGCCCGACGGCGACCCGGTGCGGGGCAGGAACGTGGCCGCGACGAGCCCGACCAAGCCGACCGCCGCCAGGACGACCATGGCGAGCGCGTACGACCGCTCGGGGGTGGAGGTGATTCCGGCGACGAGGACAGTGCCGGCGATCGCGGCGCCGAGGGACGAGCCGAGATTCGACACGCTCCGTGACAGGCCGGAAATTTCGCCCTGCTGGTGCTCGCCGAAGGCCGACTGCACGATGTTGACCGACGGGGTGAGCATGACACCGAGACCCAGTCCGATCAGCAGCAGTCCCGGCGCGAACGCCCAGACGTTCGGGGTGCGACTCACCAGGGCCAGCAGCACGGTTGTCCCGCCGATCACGACGAGGAAGCCGGCGAGGATCAGGGTGCGCTGCGCGTGCCGCTTCGCGAACCGTTCGGCAGCGAGGGAGGCCGCCAGCAGACCGGCCGTTTCCGCGGTGAAGATGACGCCGGTCTCGACCGCGTCGTAGTCGCGCACGACCTGGAGGTAGGCCGCGACCACGAATGACACTCCGGTGAGCAGCAGCCACTGAGTGTTCTGGGTGACCAGGCCCAGATTGGAAGTGCGGTTGCGGAACAGCGCCGTCGACAGCATCGGTTCCGTGCCGGCGCGTTCCTTGGCCCGCACCGAGCGTAAGAACCACACCAGCACCAGGGCGCCCGCAATGATGAGGGTGATCATCAACCAGGCGTTGTTGTCCGCGGCGAGGATTCCGGTGACGATCAGGACGAGGCCGACCGCCGAGAGGATCGCCCCGCCGGTGTCGAACGGACGTGTGCGGTCCGGCGGTAGCGGATCGGTGATGTTCCGCGCCAGCACCACGATGATCGCGATGACCAGGGCCTGGAACACGAATGCCGCCCGCCAGCTGATCGCCGAGGTGATGAGGCCGCCGATCAGCGGCCCGGCGGCCGCGCCGATGCCTCCCATCGCGCTGATCGCACCGAAGGCGCGGGCTCGCGAGGTGACCTCGGTGAACAACAGCGTGGTGAGGATGTAGACGGGTGGGATCAGCAGGGCCGTGCCCACTCCTTCGAGGATCGAATTGCCGAGGATGAGAATGCCCAGGCCGGGGGCTGCTGCGCTCATCACGGCACCGACTCCGTAGATGACCAGGCCGACGGTGAAACAACGCTTCCGCCCGTACTTGTCGGTCAGCTTGCCGCCGGGGATCATCAGTGCCGCCATCACCAACAGGAAGATGGTGATCGCAACCTGCACACCTTGCACGCTGGTGTCCAGGTCTTCGCTGATGTCGTTGATCATCACGTTCATGTTGGAGCCGGCGAAGCTGCAGATGAACTGGGCCAGCGCCAGCGGGATCAGAACCCGGCGGAGAGCGGCCGAGCGGTGACCTGCCTCGTTTCGTGGAGCCATCTCGCACCTGTTCCGGGTTGGCGGCCGTGACTTCGTCTCCCGGCGCACAGCCTCATGCAGTGTGCGCCTACGCGTGAATACGCGCCGTGCTCAGGGAATCAGACGTTGAGTGATGGAGTGATGTTACCGCCGGACGAGTTGGTCGGCCAGTGAAAGCGACGCCGGCGGCCCAGCGACCGTTGTTCCCGGGTTCGGCCCCGCAACAATGTTGCGGGGTGGTGAATTCACCTCCATTGCCTACTCGTTCGGAGGACACTTGCCCCGAGGGCCATTTCTCGCTCGTCCTGGGAAGGGAACTCCATGTCCGAGGAGTTGTCGGTCAAACAAGTTGTGGCACAAGGGACCGCGATGGCTCTGGGCCGCGTCGAGGTCGAATCCGGCGGACCTTTCATGAGTGTCGCGACCGTGTCGATGAACACCAAGTAAACAGTACGGCAACTCTTTTCGACCATGCAGGAAACATCTGAGGATGGGGAGATCGGTTATGCGTATCGAGGATTACGGACTCATCGGAGATCTACAGACAGCCGCTCTGGTGGGCCGCGATGGCGCCATCGACTGGCTGTGTCTGCCTCGCTTCGATTCCGCGTCGTGCTTCGCCGCCCTGGTCGGGGACGAACGGCACGGCCGCTGGAGCCTGTCCCCGGTCGGCGAGGCGCGGGTCAGTGCTCGCCGCTACCGTCCGGGGACGCTGGTGCTCGAATCGGATTTCGAGACCGCCGACGGCATGGTGCGCATCATCGACTTCATGCCGCGGCGCGGCGACGGTCCACCCCGGGTGATGCGAATCGTCCAAGGTGTGCGCGGCCGGGTGCCGATGAAGATGGAACTGGTGATTCGCCCCGACTACGGGACCATTGCCCCGTGGGTGGAGCCGGAACCGGACGGAATCCGCGCCACCGCAGGACCGGACGCCTTCCGCCTCTGCACACCCGTGCCCCTGCAGATCAACAAGGGGACGGTCGGCGCCAGGTTCGTCGTCACCGAGGGTGGCCGTGCCCGGTTCGCTCTGTGCTGGCACTCCTCCTTCGAAGACGCGCCGACGATGGAGGACGCCGACTCGGCGCTGGCCCGCACCGAGGCGTGGTGGCGAGAGTGGAGTGGGCGCTGCGTGTACTCGGGCCCCTACCGCGATCAGGTGCTGACCTCCCTGATCGCGCTCAAGGCCATGACCTACGAAAAAACCGGCGGTATGGTCGCCGCGCCCACGACTTCCCTGCCCGAGGACGTCGGGGGAGTGCGCAACTGGGACTACCGCTACTGCTGGCTGCGTGACTCCGCGCTCGCCCTCGAGGCGTTGCTTGCCGCCGGGTATACCGACGAGGCGCTCGCCTTCCGGGATTTCCTCACGCGCGTCGGCACCGGCGATCCGACGAAGATTCAGATCATGTACGGAATCAGCGGGGAGCGGCGCCTCACCGAATTCGAACTCGTCGGCTTCCCCGGCTATGAAGACTCCCGGCCGGTCCGAGTCGGCAACGCGGCATCCGAGCAGTTCCAGCTCGACGTCTACGGCGAGGTCGTCGGCATGCTCTTCGCCGGTGCGGAGATCCTCGGCCGGATCGACCCCCGGCGGTGGCCGCGCTGGCAAAAGCTCATCGAGCACATCGAAACCATTTGGCGCGAACCCGACGACGGCATCTGGGAGACCCGCGGGCCTCGCCGGCATTTCACCCACTCCAAAGTGATGGCCTGGGTGGTCTTCGACCGAGCCGTGCGCCTGGCCGAACGGTTCGAACTCCCTGCCCCCATCGAGCGTTGGAGGCAGGTACGCGACGAAATTCACCGCGACGTCTGCGCCCATGGGTTCGACAGGCAGCGAAACACTTTCACGCAGTATTACGGGTCCGAGGAGCTCGACGCGAGCGTGCTCACCATTCCGCTCGTCGGCTTCCTGCCCGGTTCGGATGCCCGCGTGAGCGGAACGATCGACGCGATCACCCGTGGGCTCGGCCGCGACGGGTTCGTCTCGCGCTACTCGACGGCGCAGACCGACGACGGATTGGCCGGCGACGAAGGGCAGTTCCTGGCATGCTCGTTCTGGTTGGTCAGCGCGCTGGCCTTGAACGGGCGGACCGAACACGCCCGGGCCCTGTTCGAGCGGCTCATTGCCCTGTGCAACGACCTGGGCCTGCTTGCGGAGGAGTACGACGTCCGCCGGCGCCGGCAGGTCGGCAACTTTCCCCAGGCGTTCAGCCATCTCACGCTCATCGGCGCGGCGTATGCCATTGCCGGTGCCGAAGGCGGCGCACAAGTGGCCGATTCCGATCCACTAGGTGTTTCGACGCGCAGGATGACACCGGCATGATCGTGAATGTCACACACGAGGAAGGCGGGCCCGCGGCTTCGCGCTGGCGATCGGCGACTCATCCCTTCCTGTACGAGATCAACACCTGGCCGTGGTTGAACCGGTTGAGCACCGACACCGGTCGTCGCATCGACCTCGGGAGCGTGCCCGACGAGCACTGGGACGCCATCGCGGACCTCGGTTTCGACGCGGTGTGGCTGATGGGCGTATGGGAGCGCAGCCCGGCGGGTGTGACCATCGCGTTGGCCGACGGCGAACTCGTTTCCGCATTCGAGGCGACGCTCGACGACTACACACCGTCCGACGTCGTCGGATCGCCGTACTGCATCCGTGACTACGAGGTCGACTCGAATCTGGGCGGTCGGGCGGGTCTCGCGGCGGCGCGGGCAGCCCTCGCGAGGCGGGGACTCGGCCTGATCCTGGACTTCGTCCCGAACCATGTGGCACCCGACCACCCCTGGACGACAACTCATCCCGAGCGTTTCGTCCAGGGCACCGCGGCGGATCTCCGACACGACGCCACGTCGTTCGTCGATGTCGCCGGCCGGGTGCTGGCCAACGGGCGGGATCCCTACTTCCCGGCGTGGCCCGATGTCGTGCAGCTCAACGCCTTCTCCCCGGACCTGCGGTCGGCGGTGGTGGACACGCTCCGCCGGATCGCAGAGCAGTGCGACGGCGTCCGATGCGACATGGCGATGCTTATGATGAACGACACGTTCGGCCGAACGTGGGGCGCCCGGGCAGGCGACGCTCCCGCCGACGACTACTGGCCGACTGTGATTCCCGCGGTGCGCGAGAGCCATCCGACGTTCCATTTCATCGCCGAAGCGTACTGGGACCTGGAGTGGGCGCTGCAACAGCAGGGCTTCGACTTCTGCTACGACAAGCGCCTCTACGACCGCCTGGTCCAGGGGGATGCCGAGCAGGTGGGCGGCCATCTCCTCGCCGACCGCGACTACCAGGAGAAGCTGGTGCGGTTCATCGAAAATCATGACGAGCCAAGGGCAGCGACGGTATTCGACCCGGCACGGGAGAACGCTGCAGCGGTGGCGACACTCACCCAGACCGGGGCGCGTCTCGTGCACGACGGCCAGATGGAGGGCCGGCGTACACGGCTGCCGGTCTTCCTCGGGCGCTTCCCCACGGAGCCCGTCGACACCGACCGGTCCCTGTTCTACCGCTCGCTGCTGACGACACTCGGCGACAACACGTTCCGCACCGGCGTGTGGCAGCTGTGCGACCGCTCGGGCAGCCCTGGCAACGACCGCACCGAGGATCTGGTCGCGTGGTGCTGGGACGGCGACCGTCGATGGCTGGTCGTGGTGAACCTGGGCCCCGACACCGCGATCGGCTACGTGCGCGTGCCGTGGCACGACCTGCGCGGCGTGCCTTGCCGGCTCGTCGACCCCACCCACGACGCGGTCTTCGACCGTGCCGGCACCGACCTCTGCGACGGTCTGTACGTCGAGCTCGGTCCGTGGCAGTGGCACCTTTTCCGTATCGACTCCGCAGAGGAGCACACATGAGCAAGCATGCATCCGACGGACGCACCACGGCGGAACACGCCCGCCTCGCCGAGGCCACCGGCCGTGCCGAGGACGACCTGTTCGCGGCGAACCCGTGGTATGAGTGGGGTCCCTACCTGTCGGAGAGGGCGTGGGGCACCGTGCGCGAGGACTACAGCGACAGCGGCGACGCCTGGGAGTATTTCCCCCACGACCACGCCCGTTCACGCGCCTACCGATGGAACGAGGACGGCATGGCCGGGCTGTCCGACATCCACCACGACCTGTGCCTGGCGCTCACGCTGTGGAACGGCGCCGATCCGATCCTCAAGGAACGGATGTTCGGTCTCACGGGCCCGCAGGGCAACCACGGTGAGGACGCCAAGGAGTACTGGTGGTACCTCGAGGGCCTTCCGAGTCACGCACTCCTGCAGTGGCGATACCACTATCCGCAGGCCGAGTTCCCCTATCAGCAGCTGGTCGACGAGAACGCACGCCGCGGCCGCGGCGAATTCGAGTTCGAACTGCTCGACACCGGGGTGTTCGACGACGGTCGCTTCTGGGTCGTCGACGTCACGTACGCGAAGGCCGGTCCCACCGAAGTGCTGGCCCGCATCACTGTCCGGAACCACGGACCCGAAGAGGCCGACATCGACGTCCTCCCCACGGCATGGTTCCGCAACACGTGGCGTTCGTCCGGGAGCGCCGAGATCCCCGGCCTGTCCCTCGACGGGGACGCCGTCGTCGTCGATCACCCGCGCCTGCGCGGCTATCGGCTCGAGGCGGCCCCCGCGAGCGACGGGACGCGGCCCGAACCCTTGTTCTGCGACAACGAAACCAACACCGCCCGGCTGTTCGGTGCGGCACCGATCACCCCGTTCCCGAAGGACGGCATCAACGACCACATCGTCGCCGGCGCAGACACCGTCAACCCCGACCTACGGGGAACGAAGGCGGCGTGGCGCTATCACCTGACGGTTGCCGCCGGGGAAACCGTGGAGCTGCGACTGCGCCTGTGGCGGCCCGAGCCGACCGGCTCTGCACCACAATCGACGATATGGTCGACGACTGCGTTCGACAACGTCCTCGCCCGCCGGCACGCGGACGCCGACGAGTTCTACCGCACCCTCGCCCCGAGCGACATCGATCCCGAACGCATGCGGATCCTCCGGCAGTCGTGCGCCGGTCTGATCTGGAGCAAGCAGATGTACCCGTATCGGATGACGACCTGGCTCGACGGCGATCCCGCCGAACCGGCTCCACCGCCGGGACACCGCAGCGGTCGCAACACCGGGTGGCGGCACCTCGACTCGTTCGACCTCCTGGCGATGCCCGACCCGTGGGAATACCCCTGGTTCGCCGCGTGGGACCTCGCATTCCACACGGTCCCCTGGGCACATCTCGATCCCGCCTTCGCCAAGTACCAGCTCATCGTGCTGCTCAAAGAGTGGTTCCTCCACCCCAACGGCGCCCTCCCCGCCTACGAATGGAGCTTCGACGACGTGAACCCGCCGGTGCACGCGCTGGCCGCACTGCGGGTATTCCTCATCGACGGCGGTGAGGACGTCGAGTTCCTCGAACGTGTCTTCCAGAAACTCCTGCTCAACTTCACGTGGTGGCTCAACCGCCAGGACCCCGACGGGAACAACCTCATCGGCGGCGGCTTCCTCGGGCTCGACAACATCAGTCCCCTGGACCGCTCCCACCTCCCTCCGGGGGTACGGCTGGAACAGGCCGACGGGACGGGGTGGCTGGCCTATTACTCCGCCGCCATGCTCGTTCTCGCCCTGACCCTGGCCGACGACAACGACGTCTACGAGGACATGGTCGTCAAGTTCCTGGAGCAGTTCGCGTTGATCACGGCGGCGCTCGACGAGTCGGGGCTGTACGACCCGAACGATGGATTCTTCTACGATCGGCTCGTCGACGCCGGTGGTAACGCCACGCCGATCCGGGTGCAGACTCTGGTCGGCGTGATACCGGTCCTGGTGGCTGTGTCTGTTCCCGAGCGCAATTCGGAAC
>NZ_JBFUHV010000114.1:0-29157 GCF_056402215.1 Rhodococcus sp. P4_B6
TCAGCTGAAGCCGGTGTTCCGGCCGGATGGCACCGTCACCGCCGGCAACGCGTGCCCGCTCAACGACGGCGCCGCCGCCCTGGTGATCATGTCCGACACCAAGGCCAAGGAACTCGGTCTGACCCCGCTCGCCCGCATCGTGTCCACCGGGGTGTCCGGGCTGTCGCCGGAGATCATGGGTCTCGGCCCGATCGAGGCGTCCAAGCGTGCCCTCGCGATCGCCGGGATGGGTATCTCGGACATCGACCTCGTCGAGATCAACGAGGCGTTCGCCGTGCAGGTGATCGGGTCGGCGCGGGAGCTGAACATCGACGAGGACAAGCTCAACGTGTCCGGCGGTGCGATCGCCCTCGGCCACCCGTTCGGCATGACCGGTGCCCGCATCACCGCCACCCTGCTCAACAACCTGACCACCCACGACAAGCAGTTCGGCGTCGAAACCATGTGCGTCGGCGGCGGTATGGGCATGGCCATGGTCCTCGAACGCCTCAGCTGAGAAGAAAGACAGGAAACCTCAATGGGCAACATCACGTACGACTTCACCGGCAAATCCGTCATCGTCACCGGCGCCGCCCGCGGCATCGGGCAGGCCCTGGCCCGTCACTTCGCCGAGGCCAAGGCGACCGTGTTCATGGTGGACTTCGACAAGGACGAACTCGACAAGGCCGCCCGCGAGGTCGGCGCCATCGGCATCCCCGCCGACGTCAGCGACACCGGTGACGTCGAGAACGTTGTCTCTACCGTGATCGCCGAGACCGGGCGGGTGGACATTCTGATCAACAATGCCGGGATCCTGCGCGACAAGGTGCTGTGGAAGCTGACCGACGAGGACTGGGACCAGGTCCTCAATGTCCACGCGGGCGGCACCTTTCGGTTCACCCGCGCCTGTGTTCCTCATTTCCGGAGCCAGGAATTCGGGCGGGTCGTCAACATCACCTCCTACACCGGGCTGCACGGCAACCGCGGGCAGGCCAACTACGCCACCGCCAAGGCCGGGATCATCGGGTTCACCAAGACCGCCGCGAAAGAGCTCGCCGCTTTCGGGGTCACCGTGAACGCGATCTCCCCGAACGCCGCGACCCGGATGACCGCCTCCATCCCGAAGGAGAAGATCGCCGAAGTCACCGGTCCGATCTCGCGGTTCGCCGACCCCGCCGAGATGGCCGACGCCATCGCCTTTCTCGCCTCCGAGGAAGCCGGCTACGTCACCGGAGTCGTCCTCCCGGTCGACGGCGGCATCTCCATCTGAGCGCGCCCACCTTGTGAACGGAACCGATTCTCATGACTGATGTACTTTCTCGCCGCGATCTCGATTTCCTGCTCTACGAGTGGCTCGACGTGGTCGCACTGACCTCCCGTAAACGCTTCGCCGAACATTCGAAGGACACCTTCGACGCGGTGCTCGACCTCAGCGCGGACCTCGCGCACAAGCATTTCGCCACCCACAACAAGAAGGCCGACGCGCACGAGCCGACCATGCGCCCGGACGGCACCGTCGAGATGATTCCGGAGGTCAAGACGGCGCTCGACGCCTACGCGGCGGCCGGTTTGATCGCCGGATCATTCGACGAGAGCGTCGGCGGGATGCAACTGCCCACCACGGTGGCGCGGGCGGCGATGGCCTGGTTCCAGGCGGCTAACGCCAGCACCTCGTCCTACCCGTTCCTGACGACCGCCAACGCGAATCTGCTCGCCGAGTACGGCACCGAACAGCAGATCGACGACTACGTCCGTCCGATGCTCGAGGGCCGCTGGTTCGGCACCATGTGCCTGTCCGAGCCGCAGGCCGGATCCTCACTGGCGGACATCACCACCCGCGCGCTACCGCAGGACGACGGCAGCTACCGGGTCACCGGAACCAAGATGTGGATCTCCGGAGGCGACCACGAACTCACCGAGAACATTGTGCACCTGGTGCTGGCGAAAACCCCGGGCGGCGGCCCCGGCGTCAAGGGCATCTCGCTGTTCATCGTCCCGAAATACCTTCCCGGCGCCGACGGTGCCGCCGGCGAACGCAACGACGTCACCTTGGTGGGCCTCAACCACAAGATGGGCAACCGCGGAACCACCAACACCCTGCTCGCGTTCGGCGACGGCACCCACACCCCCGGTGGGAAATCGGGTGCTGTCGGTTTCCTGGTCGGCGAGGAACACCGCGGCCTGTCCTACATGTTCCACATGATGAACGAAGCCCGGATCGGTGTCGGGTTCCTCGCGATCGCCCTCGGCTACGTGGGATACCGCAAGTCGCTCGACTACGCGACGGTGCGGACCCAGGGCCGCCCCCTCGGAGCCAAGGACCCCTCCTCGCCGCCGGTGCCGATCATCAATCACGCCGATGTCCGCCGAATGCTGTTGGCACAGAAGTCCTACGTCGAGGGCGCGCTCGCGCTCGGCCTCTACTGCTCACGGTTGGTGGACGAACACGACACGGCCGACGATGCGGCCACCGGCGACCAGGCGACTTTGCTCCTCGACGTGCTGACCCCGATCGCGAAGAGCTGGCCCTCGCAGTGGTGCCTCGAGGCGAACAGCCTCGCGATCCAGGTGCACGGCGGTTACGGCTACACCCGCGACTACGACGTCGAACAGTACTACCGCGACAACCGATTGAATCCGATCCACGAGGGCACGCACGGGATCCAGGGTCTGGATCTGCTGGGCCGCAAGGTCACCATGCACGACGGTGCCGGGCTGCGGTTAGTCGGATCGAAGATCGCTGCCACCGTCGCGCGGGCTCGGTCTCTCGGTGGCGACGCCACCGGTTACGCCGACGCCCTCGACACCGTCTGGAACCGGGTCGTCGACATCACCGCCGCCTTGTGGGCGTCCGGTGACGCGGCGGCCGCGCTGACGAACTCATCGGTTTATTTGGAAGCCTTCGGGCACACAGTCATCGCGTGGATGTGGCTCGAACAGCTCATCGCCACCGAGGGTAAGAGTGGTGACTTCTACGACGGAAAGCGCATGGCCGCCCGCTACTTCTACACCCATGAGCTACCCAAGGTCGGCCCGCAACTCGATCTGTTGGCCAGCGGAGACCGGACCACTCTCGACATGAACCCCAGCTGGTTCTGACCCAGGAGGCATCACACATGAGTGTGCTCGACAAATTCCGCCTCGACGGCCGCGTCGCCATCGTCACCGGCGCCTCGTCCGGTCTCGGTGTGGCCTTCGCTCAGGCCCTCGCCGAGGCCGGCGCGGACATCGTCCTCGCGGCCCGGCGCGTCGACAAACTGGGCGACACCGCCGCACTTGTCCGTGCCACCGGCCGACGGGCCCTGCCCGTAGCCACCGACATCGCTGATCCGGATCAGTGCGCCGCCCTGGTCGACGCAGCAATGACCGAGTTCGGCCGCGTCGACGTTCTCGTCAACAACGCCGGCGTCGCCACCGCCCACCCCGCCACCCGCGAAACCCCCGACCAGTTTCGCTCGGTGCTCGACATCAACCTGGGCGGCTCCTACTGGACCGCCCAGGCGTGCGGGAAGGTCATGCAACCCGGCAGTTCCATCGTCAACATTTCCAGCATCCTCGGGCTCACCACCGCCGGCCTGCCCCAGGCCGCCTACAGTGCCAGCAAAGCCGGAATCGTGGGTTTGACCCGGGATCTCGCCCAACAGTGGGGCGTCCGAAAGGGAATTCGCGTCAACTCGCTCGCCCCGGGCTTCTTCGCCTCCGAGATGACCGACCAATATCACGACGGCTACCTCGACAGCCTCGCGTCACGGATGGTGCTCGGGCGCACCGGCGATGCCGCCGAACTCGCCGCCACCCTTGTCTGGCTCGCCTCCGACGCAGCCGGCTACGTCACCGGACAAACACTCGCCGTCGACGGCGGCATCACCATCACCTGATCGCACCACACCCCGCAAGCCCATCGCGTCGAAAGTAACCACCATGCCCACCACCACCACCGTCGACGGGTTGAAGAACCTCGTCGGCACCACACTGGACCCCAGCGACTGGTTCGAGATCACCCAAGACCGAATCACCACCTTCGCCGACGCCACCGACGACCACCAATGGATCCATCTCGACCCGGAACGGGCCCGCACGGAAAGCCCGTTCCGCCGTACCATCGCCCACGGCTACCTCACCCTGTCATTGCTCAGCGTCATGTTCGCGCAGGTTCTCGAAGTTCAGGGCACCTCCCTGGCGGTAAACTACGGCCTGAACAAGGTCCGGTTCCCCGCCCCCGTCCCCGCGGGATCGAAGGTCCGGCTCAACGCCGAGATAATCTCGGCCCAGGACGTCAGCGGCGGCATCCAAATCGTGGTCGCAGCGACCGTGGAATGCAGCGCCACCGACAAACCCGTCTGCGTCGCCGAACCGCTCTTCCGATACCACCGTTAATCTCGGATCGGGAATCAACGTCGCGCTGCTCGTCGGATTGGCGTTGTCGATCGCAGCGAGCGCGAACTTTTCCGGCTCTCAGGTCAGTACATCTAGCGCTCAGTCTGGGGTGGAAACGCTTCAACACCCTCGGCGCCGTGACCGCAATCGACACCGGACCGGCCTGGTCACCACCGTCACCCTGATCATCCTCGGCCCTCAGGTGTGGGTACCCGAGGATGACGGATGCCTTCGGTGAATCGCTTCCTGGCTGAACAAGAACCGCCCAACGGGCGGATCCCTTTGCGGTGATTCGCAGAAGCGTCACCACCCTTGACGAATTTTCCCTTAGCGCTAAGGTAATTTGTCAACGGTATTCACGCCGTGCGCATTGCGTGTGACGCCACGGTGTTGTTGCGCGGCGCGACGCACCCGCGTGTGTCCCGTAGGGTGAACCGGCCAATGATGCCGAACCGTAATGGAGAGACAGATGAGGCAGCTCGGTAGCGCCGGAGAACGAGACCTCCAGCATCGGTATGGCACCGTCGAGCGTGCCGCCCGGTTCTACGCCGACCAGGTGCTCGACCATCTCACTCCGGCCATGATCGACTTCGTCGGCCGCCAGGAGATCGCGTTCGTCGCCACCGCGGACGCGGCCGGCGAATGTGACAACAGCCTGCGCGCCGGCGCACCCGGATTCCTGCACGTGATCGACCCCAAAACCCTCGCCTACCCCGAGTACCGAGGCAACGGGGTGATGGCCAGTCTCGGCAACATCGCCGAGAACCCGCACGTCGGACTCGTGCTCGTCGATTTCGTCCACGATCTGATCGGGCTGCACATCAACGGCGCGGCGCGGATCGTCGAGGACGGGGTGCTGCGCTCCGAACTCCCGGATCTACCGGGCGACTGCGCGCCGGGACGAATCCCGCAGCGGTGGGTGATGGTGGAGGTCGAAGAGGCATACATTCACTGCCGCAAGCACATTCCCCGCATGGAGCCCGTTCCGCACCACCGGGACTGGGGAACCGACGACGCGAAACGCAAGGGCGGTGACTACTTCGACGCGAAAGACACCCGGCGCTACGACAGAGCGGCGGCGACCGCACCGCCCGAATCGACTCCGGCGTTGCCGTCGAGGTGTTTCTGACGTGGCTGAGCGTCACGGTCGCCGGCCGCAGCTGACCGACGGGGAACGCGAGAGTCCGGCGCCGGGGGCGGGGACGCGGTCCGGAGTTGTTCGAGCGACAGCGACACTGTGGTGTACATGACGATGATGCCCACGCGGAGGAAGTTCAGGAGCAACTCGATGCGCTGACCGACCAGTTGGCGTCGATGTGTCACCTGGCAGGACAGGCCATCGAGTTGGCGACCGATGCCCTGGTGCTGGTGGACCTGCCCACGGCCGAGCAGCTACTCACCGCGACATCAGGTCAACTCCCAGGAAGCAGAAACCCAGCTGATGATTGCCGACCGCGGGTGCCTGCCCATGCCCAGCACTCGCGCGACACAGCACTCCCACCACGCAGCCCGACACTGGAGGGAAGCTGACTGCCGCGCCCCGCAGACGAATCCTCCAGTCCAGTGGTCCATCCGCGAAACCCCACGTGCATCAGATTCAATGAGTCGAAGTCGAACATCGCGACTCAGACAATATGATGCACCGCAGGTCGACGGCATCAGATTCATTGAGTCAGGAGACGCACGCAGTCGCCGTGTTCTGCAGCTCGTTCCCCCTCACACGCACCGCTTGGCCGCGCCCGATCGAATGCAGTTCACAGGGCCTGTCCGGTCGAGAGTCATACACCGAGCACGGTCTCGGCCACCTCCCCTTGACGGTCGACATGCCTGGTAGCCGACCTCCGTGGGGAATCGTGTATTTCGTCGTCGATGGGTGTTCGATCGGCTTACCGTGAGCATGATCCGCGGACGCCGGGGACTCATCCAGAGGAGGAGCGATGACTGCGAAGTTCGAGCTGTTCAAGGGCACCGTCGGCCAGTTCCGGTTTCACCTGAAGGCAGCTAACGGCGAGATCATCGCGGCCAGCCAGGGCTACACCTCGAAGGCGGCGGCTCAAAACGGGATCGACTCAATCAAAGCCAATGCGGCTACGGCCCCAACCACAGACCTAACCTAACCTGACCTGAACGGACGCATCCTTGCGCTGACAGGGACTACGGCCCCGGTGGTGAGAGAACACGGAATCCGGGTACGCGGTCAGTAGGCAATCGCAGCGAGGAGGAATTCGTCATGCCACGGTCTTCGATCAAGGACGAGAAGGTGTATCAGGAGGTCCGAAAGGACGGTGCGTCGAAACAGAAGGCGGCGCGGATCGCGAACTCGGCCGCCAACCGTGGCCGGTCCGGCACCGGTCGCAAGGGCGGCAAATCGTCGTCGTACGAGGACTGGACCGTCGACGAGCTGAAGAAGAAGGCGAAAGAGGTCGGACTGTCGGGGTATTCGTCCAAACGCAAGGGCGAGATGATCGACGCGTTACGCAACCACTGACGCTCCCGTCCTCGGGGCGCTGCCTCGAATGCGGAGGTGGGGTGGACCGGATTTCGCGGTGCGATGGGGTGGGTACCCGGCTCGGTATGGCCGGATTCGAGCAGGGATCCGTTTTCCACGTCCAAGGCGACCTCGTCGACAGCGCCCACCTGTCCGCGTGCGCCGACCTGCTGATGACCACCAGCCCCAACGTGATGATCTACTCCGCCCTCGACGGGTGGCGCCGGCAGATGGTCGAGCGCGGCACGGAGCTCCTCGGTTCGGCGTTGTCCCTGGCCCGCCGCACCCGCGGACGCATCGACGCCATCGACGGTCTCAATGTCCTCGAGGACCGCCTGCTGGGCAAGGAAGCCTGCCACGACCTGGACCGCCTACAGATCCTGATCGACGTCAGCGAGACCGGCGCGACCGGCTATCAGTGCGCCGACTGGCTGCGCGGCCACTGCCGGTTGGATGTCGGCATGTCCGATCACCGGCGCATCCTCGCCACCATGTCCATGGCCGACGACGAGGCCACCACCGACCGCCTCGTGCACGCGCTCACCGAGATGAGCTCCGCCACTGAGTCCTTCGCGCCCGCACCGCGCATCGATCTGCCCAGCCCCGAGGAACTGCAGCTCGAATCCGAGATGGCACCGGCCGAGGCGTTCTTCGGACGGTCGGAAATGATCCCCGCCGGCCGGGCGGCCGGCCGGATCGCCGCCGAACAACTCACCCCGTACCCGCCGGGAATCCCCGCCGTCGTGCCGGGCGAGCGACTCGACACCGCCGTCATCGACTACCTGCGCACCGGCCACGCCGCGGGCATGGCCGTGCCGGATGCCACCGATTCGACCCTGGAAACGTTGCGGGTGGCCGCCCGCCGCTGACCGGCCGAAGCAATCGGCTGACGCGGTGGCCGAAGATTGTCGATGTTTCGCCGACCATCTGCGCCTGCGCAGCAAGCGCCAAGAATGGGAGAGGGACACCGTGAGTGAGCTGAGCGAGTTGCTGAACAGTCAACCGATCAGTGCCAGACAGGCCGCCGACCTTGCGCAGGAGCGGGGCATCCGCCTCCCGTACGGCACGATCGCCGGCTATTGGTCCGGGAACCACGGTCGGCCGTCCCGGCAGACCCTCGAGCGTATCGCCGCGGTGCTGCCGATCCCGCTCGGCCGACTGCAGCAGGCGGCGTGGAATGCCACTGCA
Source organism: Rhodococcus sp. P4_B6 (assembly GCF_056402215.1). Lineage (NCBI taxonomy): Bacteria > Bacillati > Actinomycetota > Actinomycetes > Mycobacteriales > Nocardiaceae > Rhodococcus > Rhodococcus sp. P4_B6. The sequence continues at coordinate 8,033 of NZ_JBFUHV010000114.1, forward strand.
CCGCTGGGTCGCTACACGCCTCCGCCAGAGGCGGACCTGCTCGGCGAGCGGCAGCGCCGCGCCCTGGATGAACTGATCAAGGCGATGGCCGAACGAGCCGGGCCGAGTGGGGATCCTGCCGAACAGAAGTAGGAACCGGAACGCACGAGGCGGGCTCACAGCAGGTGGTAATCGACCCTCGAGGCGTCGATGAGAAAACGAACGTCCGCCAGCGGCACCGCTGACTTGCCGCAGCGGTCGTCGCTGGGACCGAGCCGTGCGTCACAGGGCCCCGTGTTGTCCTTCGGCGATCCGGGAGTCTCACCGGGATCAGCTGGCCACGTCCGGTGGATCGGGAGCATCGACCTCCAGCAGGAAGTCGAGCCAGAGCAGGGGTCGCCGCGATGGGGGTGTGGGATAGAGGCATTTCGGGTATCTCCGGGTTGTAGTGCTCGGTACCGGACCGAGTGAGCGAGCACCGCGGTCCGGCCCACCCGGACCGTGGGTCCTCGCGTCACCGTCGCGGTAACCGATCCTTTTCGAGAACAGCGGGCTGGACATGTCGGACGGCAGCACTGAGCGGGCGCGGGACGACGAGGAGTGGAACTATCGCGCTCGCCACGAGACCAAAACCCAACGGCTCGACCGAAACTGGGCGGCATTGCTCCAGGAACTGCGCGTCGTGCAGACCGGAGTGCAACTGCTCACCGGGTTCCTGCTGACGTTGCCGTTCCAGCAGCGCTTCGCGGACCTGACGGACTTCGAGGTCGCGGTCTACCTCGTCACGGTCGCCCTGTCCGTCGTGTCGACGATGCTGCTGGTCGCGCCCGTCGGGATCCATCGAGCGGTGTTCCGCCAACATGCCCTTCCCGCCCTGGTGTCCACCGCGCACACACTGACCATCTGCGGTATCGCCACCTTCGGAGCGGCACTCGTCGGGGTCGTGCTTCTCATCTTCAGTTTCGTCGTGTCCCCGAGGGTCGGCCTCGTCGCGGCGGCGGTAGCAGCGGCCACCTTCTGCGGACTGTCCCTGTTCGCCACGATCCTGCGCCGACGGCACCGCTCCGACGCCGATCCCCCACCGTCCGCCGGCAACTGAGGAGCCTGCCGAAACACCGCCCACCCCATCGAGAGTTGATGCGCAGGCTCTCACGTCCTTCCTTCCGCACAGTACAGCGCCAGCGCCAGCGCCATGGATACTTTCACCCAGTGCCAGTTCGGGCACGTGAAGTTCATCCCGTAGATGCGCCGGACAGGACGGGACCCTGTGCCGCCGCGGCACGGGAGGAGGGCCCAAGATGGCCGGTTCTCAGGGGGTGGGGTGGTCGACGTCGCCGCTCCAGCCGCCGGTATCGGCGCCGCGCTCTTCGATGAAGTGCTCGAACTTCTTCATGCCGGCCCTGACCCGGTGGCTGAGGACGCCGAGTTTGTCGGCGGCGTTCCCAACGAACCCGTCCGGGTCGATGTCCATCTGAGCGGTGTGGGCGTCGTCGAGACGGTACGCGAACGAGACGTTCGTACCAGGTGAGACGAGGAGCATGCACGAAACACCCTCACCGCGAAGCTCAGCCATCCGGTACCGCCGTCGTCCGCAATTGCCCGGGTCTTTCGCAGGAGATCGAGCGCGGCATCGACATCAAGGGTGAAAACGTCCTCGCCGTACTGAAAGATCGCCTTCGCACCGCCCTTCACGTGGGCGATGCTCACGCCGTTCATGGTGATGGTTCTCCTTCCCGCTGTTGCCGCTGGCGTCACAGCGGACGAATACGGCTCCGTTCCTGATGTCGAATGTCGGACCCGCTGCACAGATCGGAACGGATACGCCGCGGCGGCCGAGGTCGAGGGCGGCTCGGGGTGCGTGGGTCCCGCGAATCGGTATCCGGGAGCGGCGCCGAGGTCAGGAGAAAACTCTGTCGCCGATATCCCGGTGCACGAGTTCGAACCATGCACTCGTTCCGCCGCGAACGTGCGGGTCCGGGTAACACAGCGCCAGGCGTTGCCCGTCAAACGCGGTGAACCATTCGTGCCAGGACATGTGCTCGAGTCCCGCGGTGCCGTGACCGGGCACGTCGATGCGCAGAACTCCGGCGCTGTTGGCGGTCACCGTGTTCGTCATCCTCGCCAGTGCGCCGTGGTGCGCCTCGACCAACGGCGGATCTCCTCATGGTCTGTGGCGGTGTGCACTCTGCATCGTCATCGGATCAGTTTCTCGGTCGCGGCCARCCTGAGCTGGGTGTTTCTGTTTGGAGGAGATCCCGGATTACCCACAACCGCGACAGATGAATCGAACGCCAGCTCACGACCGGCATGGGGCCGAGGCGAGGGTGCCGCGGTCGAGGAGCATCGCATACGCGGCGTTGTTGCGGCAGCGGTAGATCTCCTACCCACTCAACCCCGTCTCCCCTGAGTATCCCCCTCGCACGTGCTCCGCGCGCCGTCGTCAATTCTCGACGGACTCATCAGCGGTCCCGCTGACGTGTCCCGTGCTGTATGCCTGGCTCCAGGGCCGCCGCCGCATCGTTGTCAGCGCCTCGGCGCCCCGACAGGAAGACCGCCAGCCCCTGCATCTCATTGCCGACGCCGGGAGTGCCGTCTGCGGTCGCTCTCGGACATCCCACCCCACGTTCCATACTGTTCGGCAGCGGCAAGCGCGTACTCACGGCATTCGGCAAGCACGGGACAGTCCTGGCAGACGCGTTTGGCGTGCGTTTCGCGCCGCGTCCGGTCCCGGCCACGCTCCCCCTCAGGGGAGAAGAACAACGACGACGCGGCATTTCGGCACGAGCCCAGAGTGCGCCAATCTCGACGATCACGGTCGGTGCGCAGTCCGGTCCGCGGCAAAGCCTCACGACGGTAAACACACACAGCGCTCAGCGCATGAGCAGGGAGAGAAGTCATCGGATCGGTGTCACTCATTTCAGTGTCGTGGTCTGCCCGGCGGACGTGCCCCGTGTGGTGAAATCGGTTGAACAGCCGGATAACCCACCGGTCGGCCTGTGGGGCGGTCAGGTGCCCAGCCAGATCCGTCGACGGGCGACGATGGTCATCCGCTCGACCAGCACCGGCCGCAGCGGTGCCGGCGCAGCGACGTCGAGGTACCCGACCAGTGTCCGGAAGAACGCCGCGGTGTCCATCCCGAAGTCGGCCCTGATGCCCTCGGGAGGGCCGCCGCCGTGGGCGCACCACCGCAATGCGAAGGCCACCATCCGGCTCAGCTCCGTCAACTCGGTCGTGTCCGCGGTCACCACCACCCCCGGCAGTCCTGTGCACCGGTTGCCGCACCACGGGTTCAGGCCAAGACCTGGCGCGAACTCGGTTCCGGTGCCGGCGGCATCGCCGCCGACGACCACCGGGTCGAGGTGGGCACTCCGTCGGGTGGATCCTCCCGCAGCTGACACAGTGGATCGGCACGGTGCTCTCATCCGGCAGCGCTGCTCTGCTCTCCTGGGCGGCCGGGGCCGACGGCGGGGGCTGCGTGAGAGCCGTTCGACGAACCCGACCGGCCTGGGATCGGAGAGACCGGAATCTGCCGGCCGGCCCACCTGTGGGGTGCAAGGGCGGCGTGGAATGCTGCGGCGACGGTGGCGAAGCAGGGCACCGCCGCACCGATGCCGATCCTCCTCAGGATCGAGCGCACCTCGGCCGATGCCGCCACGGTCAGGCGGCACCGCTGCGCCGACAGATCGGTGGCGGTGTCGTGCAACGCGGCGAACCCGGGGCAGCCGAGGAACGGAACATCCAACAGGTCGACGACGACGCTGTGACCGGTCAGCACCGATTCGCACAGGCACGCCGACAGCACCGGTACGGTGCCGGCGTCCACGTCTCCGGCAACCCGGATCACCACCGGACCGCCCGGGGGCTCGTCGATGTCGATGCGGAAGTCGGTGGCCCCCGCCGCTGCGGCGGTGTTCGGCCGCCAGGTGTCCGTCAACCAGGACTGCACCTGCTCCGGTGAGTCGACGACGGAATGGAAGTAGGTCATGAGGTTCCTCCGGGGTGGAACCGGCCCCGAAAAACCCAAAAAGAAAAGGTCGAGAATCGTAGCCGGTGACGGACACTGTCTGCCGGGCTGTGTACTCAACCTCTGCCCTCAACGGTAACGCTCATTTCTCAGGAAGCAACCCACACCGGATTCGAGGCGCGACCGCGCGAACCGGCGGCGTGTCCGCGACCCTGCGGCGGTGAGACGGGGCGCTACCAGCCGAAAACGCCCACCACCCCAGGACACGGCATACCGCCCACGACATCCCCGACCGTTGCCGGTGAGCCTCACCGCACGCCCGTCCGAGCAGTGGTTTTCCCCCGCGTGGGACGGGGTTGCCGTCACACATGCTCCCCCCAGCGTCGCGCAGTCTTCCGGGCCGAGACCTGTTGGTGCGCTTCGATGTGCGATGAGCGCCGAACCGAATCGACCCTCGACACCAGCGAGGCGTGTGCCCGCTACGGCGTCAGCTCGCGTGCGCGTGCCGGGGTGAGGGGAGGTGGGCGAGGAGCTGCTCCCATTCATCGAACCGGACGGCGACCGGTGTGCGCCGACCAGCCGAGGCCCCGGCGGCGAGGTCGACCAGATGCCGGGCGGCACCAACCACGGTCAGGTGATGACGGCGGGAGACGTCGAGGAGTTCGTCGAACGCCTGGGCGTCGCTGCAGCGGCGGGCCGCCATCAGGATGCCCTTCGCGGTGGCGAGAAGTTCGCGACCGTCGGGGCGGCGCCGGGGCATCAGGCGCGTGGGGGCGGGCATCGGGGTGAGGGGTGATTCTGCGGTGTCCTCGAACATGTGGTGCGTCCTTTGCTCTTATACGTCGGCCGGGAGGTGCCGGTGTGCCAACAACCAATCCCGAACGGACGCGAGAATGTGAGTCACGTCACTGCCGATGCCCGATAGTTCTAGCACACGCCCGCCGCGCCCGCGATCCGCACACACGCCCAACTATCGGTACCGGTCGCCGTCCCCGCAGGTCACGGCGAATTCCCCTCAACGCTCGAAGCATCGACACGAAGGGGGGCCGCTGCGGCGTCGCTCCCGGCCAGGCCGGTAAGGACGAGAGGACGGTGAGCGCACTGAGGGCGAGCGTGACGATCAGGCCCCCGGCGATCGCCCCGCCGCTGCCCGCGCCGAGAACGAGGGGTCGTCCATCACGAGGATCGTCCTCCGGGTTGTCTGCGGTCATCAGATCCTCCTTGCTTCCTGGCTCGTCGCAGCGAACTTATCTGAATCGCAGGATATAGATTTTTTACCTTCGCGAGGTCGGAAGTTCAAGCCGAATCGCACGCTCCCAACTCGACCCGCAGAGCCCCGATCGGCGTGGCGCCGATCCCCGCCCGCCCCCACATCCCCACACCGTGAGCTCGCGGCTGTCATTCGCACGAATGACGCGGGCGAAAGCGGGTCCTCGATGAAACCACCTATCAGCAGTGGGGATCAGCTGAGAGGGTCCACCCGCCCCCTCCTCCGGCATGACCAGATCCCCTGCCAGAAATTGACAATCGAAAATCCGGGCAAACCGCCGAACCGACCCGGAACACGATCCCCTACCCCCGCAAATGCGGACGCCACAGCACGCCCTGACCCGGGGAGGGTGCCGCGTCACCGGACCGTCTAATGTGGCGGGTCCGAACACGCAGAGCTTGAAGGAAAACCACCATGGCCACCGACTACGACGCCCCCAGAGTCACCGAATCCGACGACACGACCGACACCTCCCTCGAACAGCTCACCGCCAGCAGGAAAGACACCCAGCCCCCCGTCGTCGACGTCGAAGACAGCGACACCGCCGAATCCTTCGAACTGCCCGGCGCCGACCTGTCCGGCGAAGAACTCACCGTCCGCGTCATCCCCAAACAGGCCGACGAATTCACCTGCACCAGTTGTTTTTTGGTCCATCACCGCAGCCGCCTCGCCGACGCTGCGCAACAAATCTGCCGCGACTGCGCCTGAGAACGTCGGAGCATCCGAGGACCCGGACACCGCCAGGCTGAGCGGTCCACCAATGTCACTGCATCGCATACACTTGCCCCGCCGGAGCGGCAGCCGGCCATCGCCCCTCCACGGACGTCCCGGCGGCCCGGCGACGCGGTGGGGCGGGCGGGGCTCGAACCCGCGACCAATGGATTATGAGTCCACGGCTCTAACCGACTGAGCTACCGCCCCATCCCCACCATCGTGGGCCGTGCTGATGCTACCGGCCACCCTGCTAGCCGTAGCCCCGGCCCGTACCGAGGACAGGCTTCATGCGCGGCCGAAGAGCTGCCGCACCCCACCGTCCTCATCGACCGCATACAGCGCCATCCCCAACAGATCCAGAATCCGCTGCGGTGCCCGCCCCGCCGCCTCCACCGATCCAGGCTCGTCACGCACCACCAGCGCGAACGACACCGACTGATCCGCCTCGCTCGGCATCCGCCTCACCAACTGCCCAATCGCGGTATCGACATCCAACCCCGGCACGGCGGTCGCACCCTTGACCTCGGCGTAGAGCCGGCGGCCGTCCTTCCCAGCAACGATGTCGACGACATCCGTATCGGGCACCACCGTCCAGCCCTTGAGATGACAACCACCGCGCGAAGTCCCGGGCCACTCGAGCCTCATCACCTCTCATACGGACACCGTAAGCCAGAAGCCCCAGTTCCGAACAACACCACAGCGCAAACACGTCCGGTGCGGCTATGCCACGACTCAGGAATTCCCGACAGATCATGCGGTGAGATCGACGTACCACTTCAGGACCTCATCCACGTCATTCATGTAATCGACTGACTGCTAGCGAAATTCGTGTTCACGAGGCCCGATGCCACCCAGACCGGCCACGAAGCAGCTGCCGCCGATCATTCTCCCCGGTGTCGGCCGGGTGTCCGCACAGCCGAATCCCGGTCCGGGGTCGGGTTCGGGGCGGAGCCGTAGAAGCCCGGATCGATGGTCAGGTCTTCGGTGTCGGCAAAGACCAGCCGCCCGTCGTCGAGCGCGACCGCCCACCGATGCACCGGCGCCCACTCATGCCCACCACCGCCAGGATCGGTCACCACCGCATAATCCTCGACAACCTCACCGGTGAGATCGGCCCCGGTGCTCCTGCGGACCAGCACCCGGACACCGACCGTCAACTCCGGGCCACCGACCGGCCGGCTGCCACTGTTTCGGGCCATATTGATGCACCTCTTCGCTCGGCGAAACTCCCGAGATCGAGCATAAGCACCCACCGGCCCGGCACGCGACCCGACCTGCACGAACACCACCCGCGCACGGACAGCTGCAGCATCCGCCACTACGGTGCCGTCGGCGGCCACCCAGATACGCCCAACAGACAGCCGACGCGCTCCATTCGCGCGACAGCAACCGGCGCAGCCTGCCAGTCGGTTGCTCGAACGCGGTGACGTCGTCGGACACGAGATCGGCGACCCACTACCCCTAAACCCCGTTTCCCATTCGAGCGGCGAGTGCGAAGGTGCGCCCACCGGTCGCGGGCCGAGCACGACATGGCTCGGACGGACTCGGCCACCGCCATGCAAGGCAACGACGCCGCGTGGCGGGCCTGGCCCTGCTCGAGAAGGCCGCGCCGGTTGCCCATCCCTGCCGCAGAACGCGGGCATCAGCGGCGCCTCCCCAAAACGGCAAGTCCGACTGCCACTGCCACCGAGCAACGATCTCGACGAATTCACGCGTCAGCACCGCAAGCTCAGCGACGACTCATGCACGAGACAATCGACGAATACACCCACAATGCACTCCGCCTGAAGCACCCTGCGTGAGCCTTTCCGGCGCTCGCCGAGCAACGTGTGGAAAACACCACCGCGGATTCCGTCGCACAATCGAAGGGAGGGAAGCAGAGATCCTGCGGGAGGTGACCATGCGTCGGGAGGAACCGGCACCGGTACCGGTGGCCACACCGATTCGGTGGTGGCGGCTGCGCCCATGGAGCCGCAACCACCTGATGCGCCCCAGCGACCGCTACGAGGCCACCCTCATCCTGCTCACCGCGGTCGTGGTCCTGCTGCTGATCCCCGTCGCCGCGGCGTTCGGCACCGCCACCCACACCCGACTGGAACAGCAAACCCACACACTGCGCGCCGGCGTCCACCCCGTACCTGCTGTCCTGCTCGAGGACACCTACCTCGCACCCCACACCCCCGAATATTCGATTCTCCCCGCCGGCACCCAGAACACCGCCCGGGCGCGCTGGTCCACACCCCACGGGGATCACGTCGCCGCCGTGGTCACCGACCCACCCGCGAAGGCCGGTCAGACCATCACCATCAGCGTCGACGCCGACGGCAACCTCACCGGCCCCGTCCCCGACAGCCGGGAAAACACCGTCCTCGCCGTGACCGCCGCCTGCGGGGTCTGGGCACTCACGGCCGGTGCCGTCATGCTCCTTACGGCCCTCGCACACAGAGTGTTCATCCGGAACCGGTTGCGGCGCTGGGCACACGAGTGGAGACAGTTCGACACACCACCGACATAGAGCCGAGCACCTGGTTGCGACCCCACCCCGGTGGCGGCTGGGGTGCACTCGGCCGCAGTGTCCGGGACGGCACACCGAGGATGAAATTACTTAGCAAAAAGAGTTAGCACTCTCCAAGCATGAGTGCTAAATTCCTATGGGGTCTACGTCACAAGCGGGACCCTCGACCGAGTCGCGACCAACGACCACTGACGCAGCCTCGGCAACGCTGCTCCCGGCATCCTTGGACCGAACCGTCCCGAAGACACTCCAGGTCCTGTACAGCCATTCATGCCCGCCCGAACCCGACTGACCGTGAGAAGGAGGAACATGACCACCGCTGTCCCTCGCAACCCCTGCGCCGACCACCGCATGTGTTCTTCCGTCAACAGCAACGAGATACCGAAGCAGCATGGCTCGCGGTTGCCGGTCGTGTCTATCGCCCTGGGGGCGCTGTCCGTGGCCTCGTTCTGGGTGGTCGGGCTCGGCTTCATCCTGGGAGTTGCCGCGGTCGTGTGCGGCGCTATCGCCACGTCGCGGTCCGCGGTAGCGGACGACGAGGCGGCATCGTTGCGGGCCCTACTGGGCGTCGTGGCCGGCGCCGCGGGCATCACCGTCTCCGCGATCGCCCTGTTTCCCATGCTGGCGCACCTGTGAATCACGAACCCGGCCATCGCATTTTCGGTCGCCATCCAGCCTGATCGGACCGAACCACCCCTGCACCACCGTCCCCGACCCAGGGTGACTGCCATCGCGACCACCACACCTCGGGGTGCCGCACCGCCGATAATCACCTCGGATCTCACAGTGATCGCTCGACACTGTTGAGCTCGTCGAGAACCTCGTCGAGCGCAGTGGTCGGGATAGTCTTCGCCCTCCGACACGCGGAGACGGTCGAGCGCCGCACTTCCGTGCGCGTAGCGAGGGCGCGCAAGGCCGACGGGGCAATGGTTGTCATCGGAGCCCACATCATCGCTTGTGCCGGACAGGGCGAGGTAGGCTGCCAAATACGCCCACACTCGGCTGCTTTCGTCCAGCGTGCCGAGGATCGAATAGCCAGCGGGCGTGGCTCGAAGCGGTCGTACACCCAATCACCGAGCGCGGACACTACGGAGATGACGGCACCACCCGGCACCAGGAAGAGTCGGATTGCAACTCACCGGAGTCAGATTGAAGGGTCAGCCAGTTGGAAGGGTCTCCGACAGGGGCCTCACTGGAGCGCGCCTACCGGCGTTCCTGCTCCACAACCCATGCAGCGATCTGGGCTCGGGAGTTGAAGCCCAGTTTGGACAGCAGATGCTCGACATGTCCCTGCGCTGTGCGCGGTGAAATATGCAATCGGGCGGCGATCTCCTTGTTGGTGAGTCCTTCGGCCACGAGGTCGGCCACCTGCCGCTCCCGCTTGGTCGGTGTCGTCGGCGTAGAAGGCGTTGTTACAGCGGCCTCAGGCTCTGGCTCACCGAGCGCGAAAGCGACTGCTTTGTCGACGTCAAGGGACGCTCCGTGGCTCCGGTTCTTCTCGAATGCTCGCTCGCCGAGAATGCGCTGGATGCGTCGCTCACACTGCTCGTGCAACCCGTTAAGGTTGGGGTACAACACCGTTGAGTGACGGGTCATCTCGACCGTGGCTTCCGCCGCACCCATCAGGACCGCGGCGCGCGCCGCGCCACCGTTCCGGTCGGCGATCCACGCGAACGCTTCGAGGCAGGTGGCCACAGTCAACGGGGCGTCCACCCGGCGAGCCAGCGTGAGTCCGTCGGTGAGATAGCGCAGGGCGCTCGTGTCGTCGCCCTGCCGATACGTGGCAACGCCCAGGGCCCACAGTGTGTAGGCGCGGTACATCGACTCGCCGACCGACCCGGTGATATCGAGAACCTGCTGGTAGTAGTCGATCGACCGCGCCGAGTCGCCGAGCAGATCATTCACCGTCCCGAGCAACATGAGAGCCTTGAGCAGCTGCGCCGAATGGCCACGCGATCCAGAATTCAGGGCGGCAGCCTCAAGGCGCGCACGGGCCCGCGGAAGATCACCGGCGAACAGTGCCAGCACGCCTTCCGCGTAGGCAATGTAGGCCTCTATGGTGGGGTCGTCCGTGTGCTCCGCCAGCGCCCGGCCTTCCGCAACCAGAGCCGTTCCGGCTACCACGTCCCCCTGCGCTTCGGCCAATTCGCTATTGTCGCAGAGCGCTCGGATGCGCAGGCTGCTTGACTCTCCCGGTGAGCTGTCGAGGATGCGATCAAACCAGTATCGGCCCTCGCTGAACATGCTCCGCCCCATCCAGAACGGGAACAGCGCCGTCGCCATCCGCAGACACTCCAACGAATTCAGTTCCTTTAGAGAGGATTCCAGGGACTCACGCAGATTCGACAGCTCTCGGCGTAGGCGGTCGATCCAGGCGATCTGTCGACTGCTGATCCACTCGGTGTCCGCCTGCAACGCCAGCTGCAAATACCAGTCCCGGTGTCGTCGACGCATTCGCTCGGATTCGCCGGCCTCCTCCAACTTCTCTCTGCCATAGTCACGCAGGGTTTCGAGCATCCGGAACCGCACGACGCCACTCGACTCCTCTCGAATGAGAATCGACTTGTCCACCAGAGAGGTCACCGTGTCGAGGGCGTCTCCGGTATCCGGGTTTTCGGCGCAGACCCCTTCGATGCCATCGAGTTCGACACTGCCCGCGAACACCGACAGCCGCGACCATAGTTGCTGCTCCTGCGTCGTGCAGAGGTCGTAGCTCCAGGCGATGGACAACCGCAGGGTCTGTTGCCGAGTGGGCGCGCCCCGGTCACCCAAGGTGAGCAGCCCATAGCGGTCGGTCAGCCGGCGCAGGATCTGCTCGACCGACATCGCCCGCAGTCGCGCCGCCGCCAACTCGATCGGCAGTGGCAGACCATCCAACCGGTGACAAATTAGAGCGATGGCGTCCTTGTTCTGTTCGGAGAGCATGAATCCCGGCACCGCCGCCGCGGCGCGTTCGGCGAACAGAGTGACCGCGTCGAATTGGGGCAGCCCACGCAGAGTCGGCTCGCGGTCCGGTTCGGGCGCGGTCAACGGCGGCACCCGCAGCACCACCTCCCCACCGATACTGAGCGATTCACGACTGGTGGCGAGGACACGTAGTTCGCTGCAGCTTCGCAACAGCGTCTCAGACAGCTGCGCGACCGCGTCCACCACCTGCTCGCAGTTGTCCAGTACAAGCAGCAGGCGCCGGTCCGCGAGGAATTCGACAACGAGTTCCCTTAGCGGACGTGCAGAGTGGTCACGCAGTCCCAGGGTCGCAGCGACGATGTCGATGAGAAGGGATTCGTCGGTCAGTTCACCCAACTCGACCCAGTAGACCCCGTCGGGGAACCCGCGGCGGGCGTCGGCCGCGACCCGTAGGGCCAGCCGCGTCTTGCCGACCCCGCCGATTCCCGTGAGGGTGACCAGGCGAGCATCCGACAAGGCGGCCCTGGCCTCGGTCAACTCTCGGCGTCGTCCCACGAAACTGGTCAGCTCCATCGGCAGGTTTCCCGCCGCAGCATGCCGGGGCCGGTGCCGCGGCTGCGGCGACACATTGGAGCCGGCCTGCGCGACGCCGGCGGTAGCCGCCGCAGCCGCCCTACCCGTTCCGTGCAGCGCCATCTCGTCCACCGCACGACCACGCGCTGCTTGGATCTGCTGGAGCGCCTCGCCTAGCGCCGCGGCCGACCCTGGCCGATCCCCGGGTGCCGTCGCCATCGCGCGCTCGACGACGGCGCACACGTCGTCCGGGATTCCCTGCTCCCGCAGATCGGGAACAGGCTGTGTGGTGATGCGCAGAAACTGAGCGATCACCTGTTCACCGCTGTGCCGCTCGAACGCCGCATGACCGGTGAGCGCGCAAAACAGCGTCGCACCGAGCCCGTAAATGTCCGAGACCGCACTGGGAGGGTCGCCGCTGAGCACCTCCGGGGCGGTGAACGCCGGTGACCCGGTCACCGTGCCCGTACCCGTTTCGAACCCGCCGGCGATGTGCGCGATGCCGAAGTCGGTCAACTCCGGTTCGCCGTAGTCCGTGATCAGAACGTTGGCCGGCTTGACGTCGCGATGCACGATGCCGGCTCGGTGCGCGGTCTCGAGCGCCCCGGCCAGTTTCACCCCCAGTCGCAGTACCTCGTCCACCCCGAGCGGCCCGCTGCCCCGGATGCGGGCATCCAGCGAATCGAGCGGGTGGTATGGCATCACGATGTACGGGTGCCCTCTGTCGGTCGCGCCGACCTGCAGCACGTTCACGATATTGGGATGCCCTGTGAGCCTGCCCATCGCCCGCTGCTCCCGGAAGAACCGGGCCCGGTTCTCCTCATCGAGATCCGCGGTGAGCACCTTGACCGCCACGGTGCGGTCCAGTTCCGTCTGGCGACAGCGGTACACCACACCGAAACCGCCACGCCCGATCTCCTCTGCATCCGCGAACCCGGCCGCATCCAGCTCCGTCGTGACCGTAGGCGTCACGTCGCGCTGGGTGTCGAGAGGATCATCTCCCATCGTCGGACCCATACCGCTCACCTCTCGATCATGCACGTTCAGGATATCGCCGCTCCTGCGTCCTCCTGAGTCGAACGTGACCTCGGGCGACCTTCGGGTTAGGGAGCCTCATTGGTGGATGCGTAGCCGTCTCTGCTCAACGCCCTGAGGTGTTGTTGGGACGACTCGTCTGCCAGCGACGAGCCTCTGACCCAGCTCAGGGCGAGCGCGGCGAGGAAGAGGTCACGCGCGCGAAGCCAGCTGTGCGCCTTCCCGTCTCGCTGTGCCGCACCCAGGAACTGGCCGGTCAGCTCGATAAAGCCGGTGCAGCTGACCGCAAGGGGATTGTGTTCCTCGAGGAACGCGCTGCGCAGCGGCCCGGGCAGGCCCTCGAACGCCCCGAAGAAGTCTTCGAGCGCGGCCATCCACTGTTCCAGTGCCGAGCCACTGTCGACGATCTGCTCGATTCGATGCTTCTCGGACAGGAGTTGGCTCTCGCGGCGACTCAGCAGCTCAGCGAGTAGTGCGTCGCGGGTCGGGAAGTGGCGATAGAGGGTGGCCGACCCGACCCCTGCGTCGCGTGCTACCGCCTCCAAGGAGGTGCCTACTCCCTCCTTGGAGAAACGCTTCTCGGCAGATTCCAGTATTTCCGACCGGTTCCGTTCGAAGTCCGCCCGTGATCGACGCAGTCGCGTCTCGCTACCCGCCATGTCGCACCTCAAAGTCTCTAGAAACGCCGACGTTACGACGCCGATTTGCTAAACGGGGGGGCACCCCGTTTATTATCTGGGGGCAGCCCCCACTTCATCAGCGTACCCCGGCATCCCCGCCGTCGAGCAAAGCCATCCCGCGTGCAATTTCTACTCGACGGCTATCCCACCCCGGCACCGGCACCGGCACCGTCGACCGACAACGACCACGAAAGCGAGCACCGCACGTGGCACCCCTCGAAGCGTCAACAGAGAGCGAACCCCAAGTGATTTTCCCCGACTCACGCGGCGATGATTCGAGCACTATGCTCCTATGCCTGCAGCTCACCAGCGGTTACGGAGCTCAACCGGGCTCGTGGCGGGTGCCGGGGGCGAACCTGTTCAGCTACACCGACATGGACCAGTTCGTGCGGTATGCCCAGGCTGCCGAGCGCGGCAAGATCCAACTGCTGTTCTTCGCCGACACGCCGGCGCTGGACGTGGATCTCAAGCACGAGCCTCCTCACTTCGCGATCGACCCGCTGCTGATCCTGACCTCGATCGCCCGGGAGACCGAACGGATCGGCCTGGTCACCACCTCCTCCACTACCTTCAACGAGCCCTACAACCTGGCCCGCCAGTTCAAGGCACTCGACGTGATCAGCCACGGGCGGGCCGGATGGAACGCGGTCACCACCTCGAACGCAGCCGCCGCGGCAAACTTCGGCCGCTCGGTTCCTCCGCGTGCGGAGAAATACGAGCGAGCCCACGAGGTCGTCCAAGCGGTCCAGGCGCTGTGGGGCAGCTGGGAGCGGGACGCCTGGGTACGCGACGTCGCAGGCAAGCGGTTCGCCGACATGAGCAAGATCCAGCCGATCAACATGCACGGCCGCCACGTCGCCGCGCGTGGACCGCTGCCGATCCCACCGTCCGAGCAGGGCCAGCCGGTCCTCTTCCAGGCCGGTGGCGGTGGGAACGGGCTGGACCTGGCGRCCCGCTACGCCAGCGGCGTGTACGCCAATCCCTTCACCATCGAGGAAGGCCGCGCGCACCGTGCGGCACTGCGCCTCGCCGCCGAACGCGCAGGCCGGAACCCCGACGAGGTGAAACTGTTCGCCGGCTTCATGCCGAGCATCGCGCCCACCCACCGGGCTGCCCTGGACCGGCGGCGTCTGCTGGACCAGTCGGTCGACCTGGACCAGCGCGTGACCTACCTCGGCGCAATGATCGGTCTGCACTTGAGCCCCGGTCAGCTCGATGAGCCGCTCACCGCACGTCAGCTCGCCGATGCCAATCCCAACCCGGCAGACCCGCGTTCGACCCGCGCACTGGAGGTGGCACGTGAGGGCTGGTCCCTCCGGGACGTCCTGGCCCACGGGGTCATCGACTACCACCCGGTCGTGCCCGGCACGGCCGCCGACGTGGCCGACCACATGCAGCAGTGGTTCGAGGCCGGTGCCTGCGACGGTTTCTCACTGGCCATCGACGTCTACCACGACGGCATCGACGCCTTCGTCGACCAGGTCGTCCCGTTGCTGCAAGAGCGCGGCCTGTTCCACCGGGACTATGAAGGGTCCACCCTGCGCGATCACCTCGGCGCACCCGCTCAGTACGGACTCGACCCGCGCCTCGCCGGCGCAGCACTCGCGTCGAGCTGACCCCTCACAACCGACCCACCACTCCAGACAGAGAGCACGCACATGTCAATCCCGGACACACCGGTCGCGAACGTCACACCCACCGCATCCCAGACCGATCCTGAGGCTCGGCTCGCCCCGGGAAGCGCCCTGGTCATCGGGTTGCTGATGGTCTCGACATTCATCGTCCTACTCAATGAAATGCTGCTCGGGGTCGCGCTCCCCACCCTAATCGTCGATTTCGGCATCACCCCGAGCACCGGGCAGTGGGTCACGACGGGCTACCTGCTGACGCTCGCGGTGCTCATCCCGGCCACCGGATACGTAATGCGACGGTTCCACCTGCGCACCATCTTCCTCGGTGCGCTATCGCTATTCACCGTCGGGACGGCAATCGCCGCGCTCGCGCCGGCAATCGAGGTCCTGCTCGCCGGACGAATCGTCCAGGCCGCCGGGACCGCCGTCTTCATGCCGCTGCTGATGACCACGACGATGCGCCTTGTCCCCGCCGGTCGCCGCGGCCACACGATGGCACTGGTCACAGGATTGACCGCCGTGGCACCGGCGGTCGGCCCGGCAGTGTCCGGTGTCGTGCTGTCCCAGCTGAACTGGCGGTGGCTCTTCATTCTCGTACTGCCGATCACCCTGGCAGCACTGGCACTGGGGGCGATGAAACTCCGCAACATCACCACACCCGAGCAGGCGACGCTCGACATCCTGTCGCTGGTGCTGTCCGCCGTCGGGTTCGGCTCGCTCGTCTACGGCCTGGCCTCGATCGGCGAGTCCGTTTCGGGCCACGCGCCCATCCCGCCCTACCTCCCGATCACCGTCGGGCTGGCCGGCATCGCGGCGTTCGTCTACCGACAGGTCGTCCTGCAGCGCCACCGCGACGCATTCCTCGACATGAGAATCTTCGGCACAAGGTCGTTCACCGTGCCACTCCTGGTGATGGTCATCGTCGCGCTCAACGGGTTCGGCACGCTGATCGTCCTGCCCCTGGTGTTGACCCACGTCGTCGGACTGAGCACCTTCGCAATCGGCCTCTTCCTGGTTCCTGGCGGGGCCCTCATCGCGATCGTCTCCGGGCTGGGCGGACGGGTATACGACCGCTTCGGGCCACGACCACTGGCGATCCCCGGCGCGGTCGTTTGGACGGCGTCCCTGTGGTTCCTCAGCCAGATGGACGGGGACACCAGTGTGGTCACGATCCTGATGGCCTACCTCGTCCTCTCCGCTTCCCAAGCTCTCATGTGGGCGCCGATGACGACGACCGCATTGGCCTCCCTGCGTGCCGACCTCTACCCGCACGGCACYGCAGCCTTCACCACCATCCAACAGCTGGCCGGGGCCGCCGGTGGTGCAGTGCTCATCTCGGCCTACACGATCGGGGCCAAGGATGCGGGTGCACTCGGCATGGCCGAGTCCGTGTCCGCAGCCCAGGCCGCCTTCACGACCGCCGGAGTCATCGCCATCGTCGCCGTCCTCGGCGTCCTTTTCGTTCCCAAAGCGCCAAGTACCCACTGAACCATCCCAGCGCCCACACCGCTCGGAAGCCGACGCTTTCGCATGGGTCGGTCGAGGGCACCGTCACGCGCAACGGAACGAGCGGCGAATCCCGTTCGAACAGACGATACCGCGCGAGATCGCAGCTCCCATACGGATAGGCGCACTCGCAAAGATCTGCGCGTTCGACAAGGCCGAGCCGACGGGTCAACGCATCCCGGCGACGCATGTACGAAACGTTCGCTGAAGCCTGTTGACCAATGAAATGATGCATAACAGAAGGAGTTCCACATGAAAATAGGCATTCTCGGCGTCGGATACATCGGCAAGACCCTGAGTCAGAAGTTGGGCGCCGCCGGCCACGACGTGAAGGTGGCCAACTCCCGCGGGCCGGAAACGATCGACGCCGAAGTTCTTGCCACGGGAGCGCATGCAGCATCCGCGGCCGAGGCGGTGAAGGATGTGGACGTCGTGATCCTGTCCATCCCACTGAGCCGTCTTCCGGAGGTCGCAGCGCTAACGCGGATTCCCGCAAGGTCGTCATGGGCGATCAGGCTGGCGTTGGCTGGGATCGGGTAGTGCCCGATTGGCTTTGTCTCTCTGCGGCTTCGGCTTCTGAGGTAATTACTTCCAGCGCCGGCTGGGGTAGGTTTCGCTGCCTGTCGCAGCTTGTATCCGTATCACGTTGTGCAACCGACGGCAGCGAGAGCCGCAGTGCATCCGAACAAATCACAACTCTGTAAGTAGTTTCCGCTTCGCTGGGCGGGTCGCCTTGACCCGCCCCGACCAGACTGTTCTAGTACAAGGGTGGAACAGGCAGCGGAATCGACCCCAGCTGGGGCCGCTCGGCCCGGTGGTGAGTTCTTCGCTGCCCCGACCGAGGTGAACCACCGCCGTTACGAGGCGCTGCGCGCCTACCTGTTCGAAGGTGCCTCGGCCGCACAGGCTGCCGCCCGGTTCGGCTACACGCCGGCCGCCCTGACCTCGTTGGCCCGTGACTTCCGGGCCGGACGCACCGACTTCTTCGCGGCCACCAAGCCGGGCCCCAAGTCGGCGCCGACCAAGGACGCGGCGCGGGGACGGATCATCGAGCTGCGACAGGCGGGCCGGTCCGCGCACGAGATTGCRGCGGTGCTGGCCGAGGAGGGCACGCCGCTGAACCGGACCGGGGTGGCCGAGGTGCTCGCGGAGGAGGGCTTCCCCAGACTGTGGCCCCGGCCGCACGCCGAGCGGGGTCTGTCACGACGTGAGCCCCCGACCCGGACGAAGGTCGTCGACTTCACCGACCTGCCCGAAAGCTCGGAGACGAAGCTGGCCGGGCTGCTGCTGGCGATCCCGGATCTGGTCGCCCTGGACCTGCCCGGCCTGGTCGGCGCCGCCGGCTACCCGGGCACCCGGGTGATCCCGGCCCTGAACTCGGTGTTGGCGCTGCTCGCGCTCAAGCTCACCGCGACCCGCCGGGTCTCCCACGTCGAGGACATCGCCGCCGACCCGGGCGCCGCRCTGTTCGCCGGACTGACCAGCCTGCCCAAGGCAACCGCGCTGACCAGCTACTCCTACCGGCTCTCCCACGACAAGCAACGCGCGTTCCTGGCCGCGCTGGACCAGGCCACCCTGGCCGCCGGACTTGCCGACGGCGAAGCGTTGAACCTGGACTTCCACGCGGTGATGCACTGGGGTGACGACGCGGTGCTGGAGAAGCACTACGTGCCCCGACGCTCCCAACGCACCCGCTCGGTGCTGACCTTCTTCGTCGAGGACGCAGCCACCCACAACCTGCTCTACGCCAACGCCGATCTGGCCAAGGCCACCCAGAACACCGAGATCCTCGCCTTCGCCGACCACTGGAAGCAGGTGACCGGGACCGACCCGAAACGGTTGATCTTCGACTCCAAGGTCACCACCCAAACCCAACTCGGCGAGCTCACCGACCGCGGCATCGGGTTCATCACCCTGCGCGCCCGCAACCCCACACTCACCGCACACCTGCACGCACTGCCGCCCAGCGCATGGACCGCACTGACCGTGGCCCGGGCCGGCGGCAAGACCCGCAAAGTCAAGGTCCACGAGAACCCCGCAGCGACACTCTCGGCCTACCCCGGCACCGTCCGTCAACTTGCCATCGCCGGCCTCGGCCACGACGAACCCACCATCCTGATCACCAACGACACYGACACCCCCATCAAGAACATCATCGAGGCCTACGCCCGCCGGATGAACATCGAACAACGCCTCGCCGAAGCCATCCGCTCCTTCGGCCTCGACGCCCTGGCAGGCGCCGTCCCCCTCAACGTCGACCACGACGTCGTCCTCACCGTGCTCGCCCACACCGTCTGCAACGCACTGCGACGTCGGCTACCCGGCTACGCCACCGCCACACCCGACACCCTGCAACGACGGTTCCTATCCACCGGCGGACAGATCCTCAACCGCGGCAACGAGATCACCGTCCGACTCGACCGGCGCACCTACTCACCCGTCCTCCGCCAAGCCAACCTCCCCGACACCGAGGTCCCCTGGTGGGATGGACGAACCCTGCACTACGAGTTCACCTGAACTGGGGTCGAACTTCCTGCGCGAGAATCCGCGCTAATGGTCGCCATGCCGTGGCAGGTGTGGTGACAGGTGTCGGTCCATCCTGGCTTGCAAAATAATAGCTAGCGTTCTATGGTGTGGATCACAAGCTGACTTGCATTTTGCTATTCAGTGCGGAACTTCGGAAGGAACTAGTGATGCCGACTTACATGTGCTTCGCCCATCGGGGGCGTTTGAGCGATGGCCAGCGAGCGGAGGTGGCCGCGGGTATCTCCCGGATTCACGGCGAGGCCACGGGAGCGCCGGTTTCCTTTGTGCAGTGCGTGTTTCAGGAGTTCGGCTCGGGCGGGCACTTCATCGGCGGGCAGCCCGCGGCCGAAGGTGGTATCTGGGTGTATGGGCACATCCGGGGCGGGCGCACGGCCGAGGTGAAGAACCGGCTGGTCACCGAGATCAGAGACCATCTGGCCCAGGTGGCCGGAGTCGAGGAATCGCTGATCTGGGTTTACCTGAACGAACTCGTCCACACGGACATGGTCGAGTTCGGGCGCGTACTGCCTGAGCAGGGCGAAGAGCAGGACTGGGTCGATAGCCTGCCACCGGACCTGCGCAATCAGCTGATTGCGCTGGGGTGACCTCCGATGGGGCGTGGACGTGACGCCAACTCGCCCGAGTTCCCCACAAATAGCGAACGGGCTCACGATGTTGGCGCATCGACCGCCGGGTCGGCGAGCGTGGCCACGACGGGTGTCCGCCACGGCCTGACCCACGCCTCGTCCTCGCGTGAGACCGTGACATCGCAACTCGGGCAGTACTCGCCCCGTTCGAGCGGATTCCCGCACGCGGTGTGGATGAAGAGGATCGGCGTCGCAGGCAAGCCCTCGATCGTGGTGTGCCGTTGTCCCCATTCGGCGAGGGTGTGGAACACCGGCAGGATATCTGCGCCGGCCTGGGTCAGCTTGTACTCGTGCCGTGTGCGGCCGGTGCCTTCGTATGGGACACGCACCATCAATCCCATCTCTACCAGGCGGCTGAGCCGGGCGGACAGGATGTTGTCCGCGATCCCCAAGTCGGATCGGAACTCGTCGAAGCGGGTCATCCCGACGTTGGCGTTCTTCAAGATCAGCAGGGTCCACTTGTCGCCGAGGACGTCGACCGCACGAGTAATGGGGCACGCGGCTTCGGAGAGGGCGCGTTTGATATTCGGCATTTCGGTTCCTCTTATTCGTCCACTGACTTGCAGTTAGCAAGTCTACTACCCGTCTCCGTGTCACCGCACCACCGCAACGTCCGACCAGCGATTCCGACCACCTTCGACCCGCATTCTCCCTCCCAATGATTACGAGGAGCCATCTGCGATGATCATCGACGCAGAAAAATCAGATAACCCTCTCGATTCACTCAGTCCCTACGAGGAGATCGAGCGTTCCCCAGAGTTTCGGGAAGTCCGTAGACGCTTGCGAATCTTCATCTTCTCGGCCACGGCCTTCTTTATGACGTGGTACGGGGGATACGTATTGGTCAGCACCTTTTCTCGGGGCTTCATGGCCACCCCGGTCGTCGGCAATCTCAACGTAGCGTTTTTCCTGGGTCTCGGTCAGTTCGTGTCCACGTTCGTCATCACCGGGATCTATGTGACCTTCGCGAATCGAAAGATCACCCCGGCGGTCGACTCTATTCGTGCAAAGTGGGAAGACCGATGAACTATCTCGCGGCATCGCACACAGTCGGGAATCCCGCGCTGAACATGGCGGTATTCGCCGGATTCGTGATATCAACCCTGGCGATCGTGATCATCGTCGGCAGGCGGAAGAGCAAGAAGGCCGCTGACTTCTACACCGGCGGAGAACAATTC
>NZ_JBFUHV010000115.1:0-29144 GCF_056402215.1 Rhodococcus sp. P4_B6
CTCCACCATCACCGGTGTCGCCCGCGACGACCTCCCCGACGGCGGCGCCTGGCCTCCACCATCACCGGTGTCGCCCGCGACGACCTCCCCGACGGCGGCGCCTGGCTCTACGCCGAAACCGTCCGCCTGATCCACCAGCTCAACCCCGGCACCGGCGTCGAACTGCTCATCCCCGATTTCAACGCCAAACCCGACCAGCTCGCCGAGGTGTTCTCCACCCGTCCCGAGGTCCTCGCCCACAACGTCGAGACCGTCCCCCGCATCTTCAAGCGGATCCGCCCCGCGTTCCGCTACGAACGCTCCCTCGGCGTGATCACCGCCGCCCGCGACTTCGGGCTGGTCACCAAGTCCAACCTCATCCTCGGCATGGGCGAGACCCCCGACGAGGTCCACCAGGCGATGGAAGACCTGCACGCCGCCGGCTGCGACATCCTCACCATCACCCAGTACCTGCGCCCCTCCCCCCGCCACCACCCCGTCGAGCGGTGGGTCAAGCCCGAAGAGTTCGTCGAGCACTCCCAGGCCGCCGAGGAGATCGGGTTCGCCGGCGTCATGGCCGGACCGCTCGTCCGCTCGTCGTACCGCGCCGGCCGCCTCTACGCGCAGGCGAAAGCGAATAGGGAGAAGCCTCTTTCGCCGACCGGAGAGGCCTCCTGACACTCAACCGACCACATGCACGTCGACACCGTCGGCGAAACGGTACGGATGGGTGGACAGAACGGGGCCGAGACTTTTTCGGAGACGGGAGATCTCGGCGCGCACGGCCACCACGTGGTCGCGGTCACCGAACAACGACACGCTCAGCGACGCAGCATCGATTCCAGCGGAACCACTTTCGGTCAGCACTCGCAATATCTGCGCATGGCGCGGTGAGAGCGCCCGGGTCCAACTCGTATCGCCCCGCACCGTTGCTCGCGGGGACTCACCGAGATCGAGTTCCACTCCGATGGTCGTCGGCCTGCCTTCGCGTCGCACCAGCCAGCCGTCACCGAGCGGTTCCGGCACACACAGCCCCAACCCGGGCACCAACAGCGGCGTGCCGGGGCACGGAGGTGACACCCGGTCGGGGGCGGCGAGCCCCCGGGCGTCGGCGACCCAGCCGTGCCGGTCCACCACGAGGGCCGGACCCGCGGTTGCCCCGAGCACCGGCGCCGCATGACCGCGAAGCTTCTCCAGGTTGATCGTGTGCTCCTGCCACAATGTGGCCTCGGCCAACCGCACCGCCGTCTGCACCAGCGCCAACGTCGTCGGATGAACCGACATCGCCGAGCCACTGATGTCGACGACGCCGAGCACTTCGCCACTCCGGGGATCGTGCACCGGAGAGCCTGTGCACGACCAGCCACGATGCGACCGTGCGTAATGCTCCGCCGAGAACAGTTGCACAGGAGCATCTTCCACCAACGCCGTCCCGATGGAGTTCGTACCCACCGAACTCTCGGACCATCGGGCCCCCTCCATGAATCCCAGGGCATCGGCGGCCTTCCGCAGGCCACGGGACCCTTCCCGCCACAGGACCACCCCGTCGGAGTCTGCGATCACCACGATGAAATTCGCGTCCTCCGCCACCTGAGTCAACGTGCTGCGAAGCTCCGGAAGAACCGCACGCAGGGCGGTACGCGTCCGCCGGGCTTCGACCTCGGCGCAGTCGGCCAGCACCACGTCCTCACAACTGTCGGGACTCACCCCGTCCGCTTGTAGCCGCGACCACGACCTGCCGACGATCTCGCGCGGCTGCGCCGGTGGTCGCCGACCCGACAGCACCGCGTCGTGAACTTGACTCAACAACCGTGCGTGCCGGGGAAGATCCACCCCCGAGCCGACAGCGGGAAGGCGGTGCCGAACCGAACCGGTAGTACTCACACCTCCGAGCCTACCGGGAATGTGAGCGCCGAACCATGGCCGGGCTCGGCACATTTTCATTGGGAGAGAACGCAATCGGTTCAAGACTCGTCACAATGCAATCGGCTGCAACCCTTGAACAGTCACGGCAGACGATGCTTGGCTCCCCTGTGAGGACGGTCACATCGGAGAGGAGCTAGGAATGAGCATCGAGGGCAAAGTCGCGTTGATCACCGGCGCGGGCCAGGGCATCGGACGCGCGATCGCGTTGCGGCTGGCGTCGGACGGCGCCGACATCTCGCTCGTCGACGTCAACGCCGACCGGATCGACGCGGTGGCCGACGAGGTCCGGGCGGCGGGTTCGAAGGCCATCTCGTTGGTCGCCGACGTGACGGACCGCGATCAGGTCCGGTCCGCCGTCGACCGGACGGAGCGTGAACTGGGCGGCTTCGACATCATCGTGAACAACGCGGGCATCGCCCAGGTCGACCCGATCGCCGACGCGACACCGGAGGACGTGTCACGGATCCTGGCCGTGAACGTCGAAGGTGTGCTGTGGGGCATCCAGGCCGGGGCGGCCAAGTTCCGGGCGCGGGGGCACGGCGGCAAGATCATCAACGCGTCGTCGATCGCCGGCCACGAGGGATTCGCGATGCTCGGCGTGTACTCGGCGACGAAGTTCGCGGTCCGCGCACTCACCCAGGCCGCGGCGAAGGAGTACGCATC
The DNA here is from genome assembly GCF_056402215.1 of Rhodococcus sp. P4_B6. Taxonomy (NCBI): domain Bacteria; kingdom Bacillati; phylum Actinomycetota; class Actinomycetes; order Mycobacteriales; family Nocardiaceae; genus Rhodococcus; species Rhodococcus sp. P4_B6. The sequence goes on from NZ_JBFUHV010000115.1 coordinate 2,569, forward strand.
CGACGGCATTACCGTCAACGCCTACTGCCCCGGTGTCGTCGGCACCGACATGTGGATCACCATCGACGAGCGCTTCTCGGCCCTCACCGGCGCGCCGAAGGGTGCGACGTTCGAGAAGTTCGTCGGCGGCATCGCCCTCGGCCGTGCACAGACACCCGAGGACGTCGCGGCGTACGTGTCGTATCTGGCCGGACCGGACTCCGACTACATGACCGGGCAGGCCGGACTGATCGACGGCGGCCTCGTGTACMGGTAGGCAGGGCGTTCCAGGCCAAGGCTGGGCGGTGGTGGTTTCGCGGGGGCAGTCGCGGGTAGACGAGGTGGTGACGCGTCAGTGAGTTCGGGATGAAAGGGGCAGCGATGAACGTCGGCGACCTCGTCGAACGCACCGCCCGGTTACGAGCCGATCTACAAACCCTCGAACACCGGATCAAGGAGTTGACCGACGAGTTCGACCTTCTCCACAGCACAGCCGACGGCGCTTCGCGTGAAGGCGTGATCGACAGCCTCAGCGACGCCCGGCTGGACCTGAGCACCGCGGACAGGCACCTCGAGACCGCGGTGCGAAACGCCGAGAAGCTGTCGATGGCCTGAACCCCGGCACCCCGCGAGCATCTGCTCGCGGGGTGCCGGGTCAGGTGACGGTTGGCCGGCCCGAAGCCGACCAACCACCGTGATCAGTCGAGGTCGAACCGGTCGAGGTTCATCACCTTGTCCCACGCGGAAACGAAGTCCTGCACGAACTTCTGCTGCGCGTCGTCGGTCGCGTAGACCTCGGCGAGGGAACGCAGTTGCGAGTTCGAACCGAACACGAGATCGACGGCTGTGGCTGTCCACCTGGCGTCGCCCGTGACGCGGTCGCTGCCCTCGTAGACGTTCTCGGCGGAGGCTGCTCCCTTCCACACCGTCCCCATGTCGAGGAGGTTGACGAAGAAGTCGTTCGTCAGCACCTCGGGCCGGTCGGTGAAGACGCCGTGCGCCGTCTGCCCGAAGTTGGCGTTCAGCGCACGGAGGCCGCCGATCAGGACCGTCAACTCCGGGGCGGTCAGGTTCAACATGTAGGCCCGCTCGACCAGAAGTGCCTCGGCAGGCAACTTCTCTCCCGGCCGGAGGTAGTTGCGGAACCCGTCGGCCCTCGGTTCGAGCACCGCGAACGACTCGACGTCGGTCTGCTCCTGCGATGCGTCGGTGCGCCCCGGCGTGAACGGAACCGTGATGTCCTGGCCGGCGTCCTTCGCCGCCTTCTCGACCGCCGCGGCACCGGCCAGAACGATCAGATCCGCGAGCGAGACCTTCACACCGCCGGACTGCGACGAGTTGAAGTCCTGCTGGATCTGTTCGAGGGTCTGCAGAACCTTGGACAGCTCGGCCGGGCTGTTGATCTCCCAATCCTTCTGCGGCGCAAGACGGATCCGCGCCCCGTTGGCGCCGCCCCGCATGTCGGTGCCACGGAACGTGGCTGCCGACGCCCAGGCCGTGGACACCAGCTGGGAGATGGACAGCCCCGAGTCGAGGATCTTGCCCTTCAGGGCGGCGATCTCGCTGTCCCCGATCAACTGGTGATCGACAGCGGGGACCGGGTCCTGCCACAGCTGGGCCTCCGGGACCCACGGGCCGAGGTAGCGCGTGACCGGTCCCATGTCGCGGTGCAGCAGCTTGTACCACGCCTTGGCGAACGCGTCGGCGAACTCCTCCGGGTGGTCGAGCCAGCGCCGGGTGATCTTCTCGTACGCCGGGTCGATGCGCAGCGAGAGGTCCGTGGTCAGCATCGTGGGGGCGCGTCCCGCCGACGAATCGAAGGGGTCGGGAATCGTGCCCGCGCCCGCGCCGTCCTTCGCGGTCCACTGCCAGGCACCGGCGGGGCTCTTGGTCAGCTCCCACTCGTAGCCGTACAGGACCTCGAGGAAGCTGTTGTCCCACTTCGTCGGTGTAGGAGTCCACACGACCTCGAGACCGCTGGTGATCGCGTCCTTGCCGACGCCGGTGCCGTAGGCACTCTTCCAGCCCAGGCCCTGCTGCTCGATCGGGGCGGCTTCCGGCTCCGGACCGACCAGGTCGGCGTCGCCTGCACCGTGGGTCTTGCCGAACGTGTGGCCGCCGGCGATCAGCGCGGCGGTCTCCTCGTCGTTCATCGCCATGCGGGCGAACGTCTCCCGGATGTCGCGGGCGGCGGCGAGGGGATCGGGCTGGCCGTTGGGCCCCTCCGGGTTCACGTAGATGAGACCCATCTGCACGGCCCCGAGCGGACCCGAGAGGTCACGATCACCGCTGTAGCGTTCGTCGCCCAGCCAGGTGTCCTCGGGACCCCAGTAGATCTCCTCGGGCTCCCAGATGTCGTCGCGTCCGAATCCGAACCCGAAGGTCTTGAATCCCATCGACTCCAGGGCGCAGTTGCCGGCGAAGACGAGGAGGTCGGACCACGAGATCTGCTTGCCGTACTTCTGTTTCACGGGCCAGAGCAACCGGCGGGCCTTGTCGAGGCTCGCGTTGTCGGGCCAGCTGTTGAGGGGCGCGAAACGCTGGGCGCCCTGACCGCCGCCGCCGCGGCCGTCGGCGATGCGGTACGTGCCTGCGGCGTGCCAGCTCATCCGGATGAAGAGGCCGCCGTAGTGGCCGAAGTCGGCAGGCCACCAGTCCTGCGAATCCGTCATCAGATCGATGACGTCGCGCTTGAGTGCTTCGACGTCGAGCTTCGCAAACTCCGCTGCGTAGTCGAAGTTCTCACCCATCGGGTTGGACTTGGACGAATGGGCGTGCAGGACCGACAACTCCGGCTGGTTCGGCCACCAGTCGCGGTTCGTCCTCGGGCGGTGCGCCGTCGGAGTGGGGGACGGGATTGCGGGGTTTTCACTTTCACTGGTGCTCTGAGTGTTTCCCTCGTGAGCGACCGGGCAGCTATCGGACACAACATTCCTTCCGGGAGAGACCAATTTGGGCTGTTGGTCAGGGTTTCGATCGAGAAGTCTGTGTTGTCGAGCAGTCGGGGCACAGACCCCAGTAGATGACCTCGGCCTCCTCGACGAGGAAACCGTTGTCGTCGGACGCGGTCAGGCAGGGCGCCTCGCCGACGGCGCAGTCGACGTCCGCAATGGCCCCACACGACCGGCAGATCACGTGGTGGTGATTGTCTCCGACCCGCGACTCGTAACGAGCCACGGAGCCGGCCGGCTGTATCCGGCGCACCAATCCCACCGCGGTCACTGCGTGCAGCACGTCGTACACGGCCTGCCGGGACACCCCGTCCAGAACCGTCCGCACCGCTCCGAAAATCGTCTCCGTATCGGCGTGCGGACGTGCGTGCACCGCCTCCAACACCGCGACCCGCGGGCGGGTCACGCGAAGCTCAGCCCCGCGCAGTAACGCTGCGTAATCCGGCATCGACGGCACCCACTCACTATGGACTACTTTTCTGGACTCAGTAAAGAGTTTGCGGAAACAATTTGCCGTGACTTCCACTTACATACACATGATGGTCGGTGGCCGGAGAGGCACCGACAGCCTGTCAAGGAAGCTCGAGGGCGATCATTCCCGTGCGTCGACTGTGCCTGCGCGCGACTGTCCACTCGCGACGCTTCGATGCGGAACGGCCACAACGTGACTGGCGGGGTCGACCCCGTCAGTACCAGTACTTACGTCCGCCCACCTTGCGGCCCAGCAGCCCGAGGAGCAGGAGGAGAAGGCCGACGGCGCCGACTATGAGGCCCGCGATCCACAACGACGAGATCTTGACGACCAAGCCGACGACGATGAGCACCACACCGATTGCGATCATGGCCAATTCCTCTGTGAGAGTGGCTCGGGCTTTTATGCGAATCCTAGGCGCAGGAAGCCGTCGGCGTCAGGGAACCGCAGCGGCTGATCACACGGCCGGCCCTCGGTCCGGACCGGTGCCGCCCGGGGCGACGATGCCGTGATCGAACGCGTACACGATGGCGGCTGCGCGATCGCGGAGATCGAGTTTGAGGAAGATGTGCCCGACGTGACTCTTCACGGTCACACCCGAGATACCCAGCTCACGACCGATCTCGCCGTTGCTGTGGCCGCGCCCGATCAGCGCGAGCACGTCGAGTTCCCGCGCGGTCAACTCGGTGAGTCGGTTGCCGTCCCCGTCGGACGAGGGCGCGACGGTGCGGTACGTGGCGAGAACCCGTCCGGTCACGGCCGGGTCGAGGCAGGCGCCGCCCTCGGCGACGGTGCGCACGGCGCGAATCAGATCCTCCGCCGGCGAATCCTTCAGGATGAACCCCGCCGCACCCGCGCGCAGCGATCCGGACAGCAGATCGTCGTCGTCGAACGTGGTGAGCACCAGCACCGGCGGCGGCTGCGCGGCCGACCGGAGGTCGCGGGTGGCCCGGATGCCGTCGACCTTCTTCATCCGCAGGTCCATGAGCACGACGTCCGGGGTGTGCTCCGCGACCGCGTCCGGCACCTCCGAGCCGTCGGCGCATTCGCCGACGATCACGAAGCCGTCCTTGCGCCGAAGGATCCGGCGCAGCCCGGACCGCACCAGTTCCTGGTCGTCGACCAGCAGCACCCTGATCTCCGGGCCCGTCACGACAGTCCCGGAATGTGACGGAGGATCGCCGGCCGGCACGAGTCGCGGGGCAGCGGGACCGCGGCGCGCACCGACCACCGCCCGCCGTCCGGGCCGGCGCGGAGCGTGCCACCGAGCAACGCGGCGCGCTCGCGCATACCCCGCAGCCCGGAACCGCGCGAGCTGTCCGGTGTAGACACCCGGCCCCGGATCGGGTTGCGAATCTCCAGGGACACACGTTCCGGCTCGACCGTGAGCCGCACGTCGGCGCCGACGCCGGGCGCATGTTTGGCGACGTTCGCCAGCGACTCCTGCGTGATGCGGTACAGGCCGAGACCGACTGTCCCGGTCACCGCGGAGAGGTCTCCGTGCAGGTCGAAGTCCACCGGGAGGCCCGCGCGGCGGAAGTCGTCGATCAGATCGGGAAGATCCGCGACCCCGGGTTCCGGGCGGGTACCTGCCGGGCCCGCGTCGAGCAACCCGACGGTGCGGCGGATGTCGGCCATCGCCTGCCGCCCGAGCCGCTCGGCGTCGGAGAGCGCATCCACGGCGTCGTCGACGTCGCGGTCCTGCGCGAGCGCGCGGCGGGCCGCGGTCAGATGCAGCAGCGTGATGCTCAGCGAGTGGGCGATGACGTCGTGCACCTCGCGGGCGATCCGCTGGCGCTCACGGGTGGCGGCCTGCTCCGACTGGATCGCCTTCGACGCGCGCTCCTGATGCAGGAGACGCAACTGGGTGAGCATCAGATACCCGAACGCCCACCCCAGCACGACGCCGGCGAGGGCGTAGGGCGCGCCGTCGAGTCGCCCCGCCACGGCGAACACCGACAGGACCGCCATCGAGCTGAACAGGGTGGCGAGACCGACCCCCAGCGACGCCGTTGCCGCGACCTCGCCGGTCAGGATCACCAGGATGAGCGGGGCGAAGTCGAACGCGGTGTCGGGTTGCTGCAGGAGCAACAGTGCGGCCGCCACGGTCACGACGACGGCCAGGAACGGCCGCGGAAGCACCACCCCCGGTCTGATCATGTCTCCCGCAACGGGGGTCACGGCGGCGACCAGGCCGCACAGCAGCACCCACCCCGGCGGCACGAAGCCGTCGCGTTGCGCGACAGCGGCACCGGCGATGGCGACGACGGCGATGTGCGCGAACACCGGCACGGCGAAACCGCCTCCGCGGATCCGTAGCGTTGCGGGCTTGACGTCCTCTCGGCCGTGAACGACCGAGAATCCCCTCCAGACTCACGTCCCGAGGTTCCTGTTTCACCGACAGTCGCCTTCCCACACCTTAGGTGCGAGGTGGTCTCACACCATCTCCGCAGGCTGCCACCGCCAGTCCGACGGCCAAAATGTTCTTCGCCGCGTTCACATCGCGGTCATGGACCGCGCCGCACCGGCACGTCCACTCCCGCACGTCCAGCGGCATCGCCCCGGCGACCGCCCCGCACACCGAGCAGGTCTTCGACGACGGACAGAACCGATCGACCGCCACCACCCGCCGCCCGTACCAGTCGGCCTTGTACTCGAGCATCGACCGGAACTCCGACCACCCCGCATCCGAGATCACCCGAGACAACGACCGAATCTTGACCATATTCCGCACACTCAGATCCTCGACGGCGATCACTTGATTTTCGCGCACCAGCCGAGTGGAAAGTTTATGCAGATAATCGCGCCGCCGATCAGCGATCCGACCATGAACCTTCGCGACCTTCAGTCGGGCCTTCGCCCGGTTCCGGGACCCCTTCTCCTTCCTGGCCAGCACATGCCTTCGCCAACCGCGCACGATCCCTGCGCTCGTGGCGCGGGTTGGCGATCTTCTCCCCCGTCGACAGCGTGTACAGGCTCGTGATCCCGGCATCGAGCCCGACCACCCGATCGACCGGCTCGAGCTCGGTAATCGTGTCCTCGACGAGAATCGAAACATGGTACTGACCACGAGCATTACGCGACACCGTCACCTGCGACGGCACCGCCCCCTCCGGCAGCGGCCTCGACCACCGAATATCCAGCGGTTCGGACTGCTTGGCCAACCGGATCTGCCCACCCCGGTAGGTGAAGCAGTTCGAATAGTAGGTCGCCGAATCCTTCGACCGCCCCTTCCTCTTGAACTGCGGGTAGCCGGCCTGCGTGCGCCAGAACCTCTCGAACGCACCCTGCAACTGCCGCAGCGACTCCTGCAACGGCCCCTTCGACGGCTCCGCCAACCACTCCGTCTCGGTGTCCCGCTTCCATCCGGTGAGCATCTTCGAGGTGTCCGCATAGGTGACCCGCCGCTGCTCCTGCGACCACGCCCGCGAGCGCTCCGCCAACGCCCGGTTATAGACATACCGGGTGCACCCGAACGTCCGAGCAAGCTGATCCGCCTGCACCACAGTCGGATAGAAACGAAACTTGAACGCCCGCTTCACCACCCTCCCCGCCATGACCCAGACACTAGCCACACAGTCCGACACAAACAGATCGGCCATCCCGGCCCTGAAGGACCGGGTATGCGCCGAAAGACTCACGGATCAACGGAACCACGGAGGTGGCCGAGATGTCGTGGAACGATTTCCGTGCACGCCGGGCGGTGCTGGAAGAGGTCCTGGCGCGGGCGCACGTCGACCCCGCACTGGCGCTGCGATTCGACGAAGTGCCCGGCGCGATCCCGCTTTTCGGTTCTGCGGACAACATCCTGCTCGCCCTGCAGCACCGGTGGAGCAACCATCTCGCCGCCCGCCTCGACCAGGCCGTCGAGGACGGCACACCCGTGAACGCGGCGTGGCGCGAACTGGCCGGCGAGCAGCCGGAGTTGCGCGCGCTGCTCGACGCCGCGTCCGCCTCGTCCGTGCCGTTGCGCGGCTCCCAACGCGACGAGCAACGGATGATCGAGGCCCACACCACGGGACGTGTGTCCGGCCACCGGAGCGACCGGCGGACAACCGTGCTGAGCGGCGGGTCGTCACGGTGACGAGGTGGGCTGCGCCGACTCGGAGGGCGAAGATGAGGGCAACGCGGGGTCGTCGAGGTCCGGAGCCGGTTCGCTCGGCGCGTCCGTGAGGGGCGGCTCGACAGGCGACGTCGTCGGGTCGGGTCCGACGGTGGGCGCCGGCGTGGACTCGGTGGGCGCCGGAGTGGACTCGGTGGGATCCGGCGGAGTCGAGGTCGCAACCGGAGCGCTCGTGGGCGCGAACACCACCGGTGTCACCGCGGAGATTCGTGGCGCAGATGTGGATGCCGTTGGGAGAGGCTCGGCTTCGACGGTGAATTCGACGCTCGGTTCGATCAGCGGAGGATGCGCGTGAATCGATACCAGCCGGGGAACCCACGATCTCGACCCGGCCGGGGTAACTGCCACAGCCGGCACGGCCTGGGGAACTGCCACCGCGGACACGGCCGGGCTCGAGGCTGTGGTTCTCGCGGCCGGGATTCGCGGCGGCCCTGGTTGTTCGATCAACTCGAACGCGTGTGCGGTGACTGACGAACCCGCCCCCGGCTCCCGTATCGAGGTCATGTCGCGGGCAAGCCACGGGACGGCGATCATCGCCGCGGCGGCGGTCGCGGCTGCGGTAACGCGCAGGGCCCGTCGTCCAACCGACGCCGGATGCGCGGATGCTGTTGCTGCAGTACCGGACCTGGTTGCCGCCGCGAGAACGGCTGCCCCACAGGCCGATGCGTGGCCGGGCGCCGGCTCGCACACCACCGGCGCGCCCAGCGCCCCGGACAGCACTTCCTCGACGACGGGATCGGTCGCCGCGGCACCGGTCACGATGACTACGTCGAGATCGGTGACGTTCACGCGAGCGACACGAAGACAGTCCGCGACCAGTTCGAGACTCCCCGAGACCGTGTCGTCGATCGAGTGCTCCCCCACCCCGGCAAGGTGACGCCCGCGGAACTCCGTCGAACGGAGTGGCCGCCCCACTATCGGATCGGAACCGCTCGCGGCACCGAACGCCACGACAGTGAGGTCGAGATTGTCGGCGCCGAACTCGCAGACGAGCGCGAGTCCCTCGCCGAGCGGACCGTGTTCGGACTCGAGCCAGGCGACGGCGGCGACGGGCGAGGCGACCAGACCCACCCTGCCGAGACCCGCACGATCGAGCGCTTCCCGTTGTGCGTTCACGACCCGGGGCAGGTGAACGGCCGGGTGGGCGAGCACGATCGGCGGGTCGTCCAGCTGGTCGGCTTCCACGATCAGGCAGTGCGCGGCGGCGGCGACCAGATCCTGTCCGGAGTAGCGGAGACCGTCGCCCGCGACGACGGCCTCTCCGATCCGATCCGCGAAGCCCGCCACCACACCCGTGTCGCCCGGTTGGTCGCCCAACCGCACGGTCGACGACGGGCCGAACGTCAGCGTGGAACGGCGGGTCAGCACGGCGTCGACGCCGACCGCACCGGCAACCGCTGCGACGGCGCACGCCGTTCCGACGCTCAGCCCGAGTCCGTGGGTGTTGTTGTCGTCCATGTCAGTTGGCCGCGCGCAGGCGGCCGAAGACGCCGTCCGTCTCGTCCGCGGGACCGGCCGTGAAGTAGAGCGAACTGCTGTCGCCGAGGCTCTCCCCGTTGCCGAACAACAGTCCCCACAGGCCCTCCACGGCGAGGACGGCACCGGACTCGTCACGTACGTAGTCGATGAAGGCGCCGGTCTCGTCGTCGAATGCGGCGATCCGGCCCGCACCCCCGAAATTGCCGACGAGGATCGCGCCGGCGAGCGCACCGAAATCGGCGGGTGCGACAGCGACACCCCACGGGGCGTTGAGGCGGCCCTGGTCGTCGAGGACACGGACCAGATTGCCCGCGGCGTCGAACTCGGCGACCTTGCCGCGGTCGGGGCGGTCGCCGCTCGCGGTCTCCTGTTCGGCGTCGAGTGAGTCCTCCTCGCCCGCGTCGAATCCCGTGCCGTTCTCGGCAGCCTTGGTCGTCGCATACGTGACGAAGACCCGGTCACCGGCCGTGACGATGTTGAACGGGGCCGGATCGCCGGGGCGGGTGTGCTTGCCACCGTTCGGGTCGGCGGGGTCGAGCAGGTCTCCGGTCGCGAGCGGATTGGCGAAACCGTGCGTGGCGACGGGCTGCCAGGTCTTGTCGAACTGCCGGATCTGCGGCTCCGCACCGAAATCGGCGGCCCACAATGTGTCGTCGCGGCCGGGTGCGAGTGCCAGCCCGAAGAAGCTCATCCCCGCGGACTCACCGTTGAACATCTCCTTCGCGGGGCCGTCGTGCCGGACGATGCGTCCGTCGGCCCCCTGCTCGGTCCAACCGGAGATGCGGCCGGAATCGGTGGCGAAGAGGAATCGGGACGACCCACCGAGTATCTCCTGTCGCCCGTCCACCATCACGGGTTGCCCGGTGACGGCGAAGCTGTCGGAGGTCAGGGGTGCGGGGTTGAACACGACACCGGTGGTCTTTCCGAGGCCGGCCTCGGAGGTGTCCGCATCCGCGCCGGGCACACTGACCTCGTGCAGCGCGTCCTGGTGCAGTGTGCGCAGTGCGGGGTCGGGCGACGCCGTCACGTCGCCGACGAACTCGAAGGAGTTTCCGCCCGCTCCGACCCAGAAGTGGCCGCCTTCGCCCTGCGGGCGGATGGCCACGCCCCATGCGTTCACCATTGCGGGAACGGTGGTCGCGGCGGCGGCGTCGGCACTGCTCGCGACGAGAGCGGTTCGAGCGTAACGGTTGCCGGGAAGATCCTGGAGTGCGTGCGATGACGCGGCCGGTGCACATCCGGTCGCCGACGCCGCCGCCGTGACGAGCAGCGCGGCCCACGACAGCGTCGTGCGGGTGTTCTTCATCGATCTATGCCTCTCTCAGGGGTACGGGAAGATCAGTGCTCGGCGTTCCAGAAGCCGATCCACACGGCACCCCACCAGCACAGCTGGGAGATGAGTGCGGTCGCCGCGCCCCACAGCGTCAGCCGGGTCGGAAGATGCGTCGCATCGCTGTGCGCGATCCGCCTGCCCAGTATCAGCGCCTGTAGTCCGTTGACGGTCAGGAGTAACACGAGGACCAGCTTGGTCCGGGTGAGCGTGGAGGCCAGATTGGGTTCGAGGAGTGCGCCGCTGGCCACGAGGCCGGCGAGGCCGGCCCAGATGGGCAGGTGTAGGCGTTCCGCGCCGCGGATGGCCTCGGCGAGGGTCGACCGGCCGGAGATCCACAGCAGCACCAGGTAGTCCGCGATGAGGACACCCCCGAAGCCGAGCACCAGCGACGCGAGGTGCACGAAGAGGGCCGCGGTGTGCAGCACGGGATCCACCCGGACGTGCACGGAGATCCACAGGACCCCGGCGAGCGCCAGTGCGGCCAGGAGCGCGGCGGCGAGCACGATGAACCAAGAATCATGAAGTGCAAGTGGGCGTTCCGGCTCTCCCGGCGGAACGGGCAGCACACGCTTCCGGCCGTTACGTGGCGGCCTGCCTGCGTGGACCGGACCCCACGACACGGCGTCGGCACGAACCTGTCGTGGCGGAAGGGGCGTGACGGGGGAGATCAGAGTAGGTGGCCCGACCTCGGGTTCGGGGCGCGTCACGGGACGCTCCGGACGACGACGGGCGCATGCTCGGGCGTACGGGTACAGCAGGGATGCATGGGCGAACCGGTCCTGAGTGAGAAGTGCGCGAACGGAGTCCACACAAGTCGACGGGTGCGTGTCGGCGCGCGCTGTCCCGGACGCCAGTCTGCGGAGCCTGTCAGCTCCTGAAGCCGGTGCCGTTCGAGAGGAGGCGGCATGCTTGCGTGGTCACGAACGGTCCCCTCTCGAATCTGCTCACAGCTTACTCACAGGATATAGCTAAGCCTGCCCTTTGTTTGCGGGCTGCTCAAGTAAAAATGTTTGGCGCCCCTAAGTCAATCTATGTGTCGGCAATCACACACCGGCGGAATCCTCACAAGCGGCGTGATCCGAGTGTGCGCAGGGAGTTGCCGCCGTCGGCTGGGGATCGAGAGCCCGCTCCAGGCCGGCGCAGCCTTCGCCTTCTCCGGAATGGTTGCCCGACTATTTGTTTCACATGCGCATTATCGGCGAGATGACCGGACCCGATCTCGGCGAAGTGGCGGTCCTGTTGGTCGAATGCGGTGAGGGTGCCGGATTCGGCCGCGACATAGAGACGGTGGGCGCCCTGGTCGTAGGCGAGCACGTCGGGGCCAGCGCCGACGGATTCGTTGTGGTCCACACCGCACCGCGTGTCGGGTCGTATGCGATCCCGTCCGGATCGCGACCGGTCGGGCCGCGGGCGAGGTCGGTGCCGGTGTCCGTCGAACCGGGACCCGTTGCCGAGCAAAGTGATTACCCCTACCGGGTGCAGCGGCAACGGCCCAGTGTCAGCGGAGTGTCCAGACGCTAGCCGTGCGCGAAGGCCGCCTCGAACGCGTCGAGCGCGTCGTCCGGATCGTTCTTCGCCCAGCCTTCGAGTCCGACGACGCCGGTATAGCCGATGTCTCGAAGGGCGGCGGCGATCGCCGGGTAGTGGATTTCGCCGGTTCCGGGTTCACAGCGTCCGGGGACGTCGGCGACCTGGATCTCACCGATGTAGGGCAGCGCTTTCCGGACGAGTTCGATGAGGTTTCCCTCGCCGATCTGGGCGTGATACAGATCGAGATTCATCCGCAGATGAGGGCTGTCGACCGCCCGGACGAGAGCGAGGGTGTCGGCTGCGGTCGCGAACGGGGTACCGGGATGGTCGACGGCGAGGTTGAGGTTCTCGAGCGTGAACACGCGCCCCGCCTGTTCACCGAGTTCGGCGACCTTCCGCAGGGTGTCGGCGGCAGTGAGCCACATTGCGGGCGTGACCGTTTCGACGGGACGAACGGGCAGACCCCGGTTGTCGAGTCCGGTTCCGTGCAGGTTCAACCTCGGGCAGTCGAGCCGTTTCGCGACGTCGAGGGATTGGCGTGCGGTGGTGAGCAGCGCCTCGATGCTGTCGGGCTCGGTGAGGTTGCCCTCCAGATAGCCCGTCATCGAGGAGAATTCGGCGCCGCTCGCGACGAGCGCGTCGACGTTCTTGGTGGACCAGTCCCAGATCTCCACCTGGAGTCCGCGTTCGGCGATGCGCTGGACACGGTCCGCGAACGGCAGGTCGAGGTAGAGCATTTCGGCGCTGGCGGCGAGCGTGTACGTCATCGGGGTCACCGGTCCAGATCGACGGCGGCGCCGGTCTCGACGCTGCGGATCGCGGCGAGTGCGATCGACAGCGCGGTGCGGGCATCCTCGCCCGTGACCACGGCCGGTGTGTGGGCGCGGATCGCGTCGACGAAGGCGGTCAGTTCGCCCACGTAGGCGGTGTGGAGGAGGTCGGTGTCGCGGCGCGCGGTGTCGGCGTGCTGCCCGTCGGGGCCGTAGTAGGTCATGTCGGTGCTGAGCCCGCTGCCCGCGGTGACCATGCCGCCGGAGCCGAACACCTCGGCGCGCACGTCGTATCCGTACAGCGCGCTGAAACTCGCCTCCGCCGTCGCGATGGCGCCGTTGTCGAATTGCACGGTGACGACCGCGGTGTCGAGGTGGCCCGTGCTCTTGGCGTCCGGTCGCACCAGGGCGTCGGCCATCGCGTGCACCCGCACCGGTCGCGTACCCGGGTTGAGGAAGCACAGGGTGTCGAAGTCGTGAATGAGCGTTTCGAGGAAGATGGTCCATTGCGGGATGCGCGCCGGATCGGCGGTGAACGGGCCGGGGTCGCGGGTCAGCGAACGCAGCAGATGCGGAGTTCCGACCTTCTGCGCGTCGATCGCCGCGCGGGCGGCGGCGAACCCGGGAGCGAACCGGCGATTGAACCCGACCTGCAGGACGATGCCTGCGTCCGTGGCCGCCGCGATGGCGCGGTCGGCGTCCTCGAGGGTGACCGCCATCGGCTTCTCGACGAACACGTGCTTGCCGGCCGCCGCGGCCGCGACCACCAGGTCCGTGTGACTCCGCGCGGGGGCGGTGATCAGCACCGCATCGACCTCGTCGCTGGTAAGGACGTCGTCCACGGACGTGGTGGCGAGCGGTGCGCCCAGCGCCGCGGCGAGACGTTGCGCGGACTCGCCGACCGGGTCGCTGACCGCGACGAGCGAAGCCCCGGGGACCAGGCGGGCCACGATCTCCGCGTGATTCGAGCCGATGCGTCCGGCGCCGATCGTCGCGATGCGGACCGGATGGGAAGCGGCCGTCGTCGAGCGGACGGGTGCGGCTTCGGTGAGTGACATGAATGCGCTCCAGTGCGGTGAAGGGTGGAGGTAGAGGCGAACTAGTACGTTCTAGTTCTAGACCGTAGAACTCGTGAGATCATTGGTCAAGAGCGGCCCCGATCGCGGGCCCGGGAGACAGGAGTCGTGCACGTGGCCGAACCGGTGGCGGGACCGACCGGTGGCGCCCGTCCGACGATGGGCGACGTCGCGCGAGCGGCAGGAGTCTCCACGGCGCTCGTCTCGATCGTGATGCGCGGGGTCCCCGGCGCCAGCGAGGCGACCCGTCAGCGGGTGCTCGAGATCGCCGACGGGATGGGCTACGTGCCGGACCGTCGCGCACAGAAACTGCGCCAGGCCAGTTCCCGGCTCCTCGGCGTCGTGTTCGAACTGCAGCAACCGTTCCACGGCGACCTCGTCGAACAGATCTATGCGGCGGCCACCCGCCGGGGTTACGACGTGATGCTCAGCGCGGTCGCCCCGAGTCGCGCCGAGCAGGTCGCGGTCCAGGCGCTGATGCGGGAACGCTGCGAGGCCGCGATCCTCCTCGGCTCGCGGTTCGACACCGACGAACTCGGCGCGCTGGCCGACCGCCTGCCCGCCCTCGTCGTGGCGCGCGCCAGCGGACTGCCCGGCGTCGGCGCCGTGCGGGGCGACGACGTCGCAGGCATCACCCTTGCCGTCGACCACCTCACCGAACTCGGGCACCGGAACATCGCCCACATCGACGGCGCCGACGCCCCCGGCGGCGCCGACCGGCGGGCCGGCTTCCTGGCCGCGATGGACCGGCACGGACTGTCGGATTCGGCCACGGTCGTGGCCGGTGGTCCTACGGAAACCGAAGGCGCACAGGGCATGCACGAGCTTCTCGCGTTGCCCACTCCCCCGACCGCGGTCGTCGCGTTCAACGACCGGTGCGCCACCGGCGTACTCGACCTACTGGTCCGCCGCGGCCGGGACGTGCCCACGGACATCTCCGTCGTCGGCTACGACGACTCCCGCCTGGCGAGGATTCCGCACGTGCAGATGACGACAATCTCGCAGGACGCCACACACATGGCCGACGCCGCCGTCGACGCGGCGCTGGCTCAGATCGCCGGGGGCGAGGCCGTCGACCTCGTGCTCGCCCCGCACCTGGTCCGGCGCTCGACCACCGGCCCTGTCGCACAACACGACTAGCTCCGGCCGGCGAGGAGGGCGTGCACGAAACCGCGGGTGCTCGCCGTCTGGGGACGGCCGGCGACCTGGACGAGCGAGATGGTGCGTTCGACTCTCGGCCGCAGGGGTATGTGGACGAGACCGGCGAACGAGATCATGGGAAGCACGAGTGCGGGAACCGCGGTGACACCGAGCCCGGCGGCCGCCAAACCCGCTACCGCGCCGATGTTCTGCGCTTGCATGACGGGTCCGAGTTCGATGCGAGCGTCCTCGACGGCCCGGCGCACGGGCGCCGCGATACTGCTCTCGGGGCCGAACGCGATGAACGGCTGCCCGGCGAGATCCGACCACTGCAGCACCGGCCGTTCGGCGAACGGGTGCGTCGGCGGGACCGCACAATAGAAGGAGTCGCTCGTCAGGACGTCCTGTTGCAGGCCGGGCAGAATCCCCGAGGTGGTGACCAGGGCGAGGTCGACCGTCCCCGAGTACACGGCATCGAGGACCTCCTGACGCAGCCCGTCGCGGATCTGGAGCCGCACGTGAGGGTGCCGCTCGCGGAAGTCCACCACATACGGGGGAAGGAACGTGGCCGCGAGCGAGGGCAGGCACGCCACCGTCACGATTCCGCGGTCACCGGTGACGAATCGTTCGATCTGCGTGAGCCCGTCGTCGAAGTCGTGGAGCATCCGCCGGGCGTGCTCGATGATCTCGCGCCCGTGCGTGGTCAGTTCGACGCGGCGGGTGGTGCGCTCGAACAGCGTGACGTCGAGTCTGCGCTCGGCCTCGGCGACCGAGCGGCTCAGGGAGGACTGGGACACGCCGAGGGCGTGAGCAGCCGAGGTGAAGCTCTCGTAGTCGGCGATCGCGACGATGCTCCTCAGGTGCGAGATCCCCAGATTGATGCTCATGTGCATCAGTATGGCCGCTATTCATGCGCCGAGGCGCTACGTTGCCCGTCCCATCTGCGCGACTCATTCATGAGCAAAAATCATGAATCAATCATGCATTGATATTTGACGCGCAATTGTGAGGCGCGCGACACTGGGACTCCGATTCGAAGGAGGTCACATGGTTGCCGCACTCGGGTTCGCCACGATCGCGTGTTTCCTGGCGCTGGCGTTCAGCCGCCGGGTCTCGGTGCTCGTCGCGCTGATCCTCGTTCCCATCGCGTTCGCGATCGTGGGAGGGTGGGCACCCGACCTCGGGGAGATGGTGGGCGACGGCCTCCTGAAGGTCGCGCCCGTCGCCATCATGATCGCCTTCGCGGTGCTGTACTTCAGCCTGATGGTCGACGTGGGACTGTTCGATCCGGCGATCCGCCGGATCGTCCGGTGGGCAGGCGGCAATCCCACCAAGATCGCCGTCGGCACCGCGGTGCTGACCCTGCTCGTCGCGCTCGACGGCGACGGAACCTCCACCTTCCTGATCACCATCTCGGCGCTGCTGCCCATCTACCAGCGGCTCGGGATGCGCCCGGTCGTACTGACCGGCATCGTCTGCCTGGCCGCCGGTCTGATGAACATGATTCCGTGGGGCGGCCCGACCGTCCGCGCCATGGCCGCGCTCGACCTGACCAGCGCCGACATCTTCACGCCGGTCCTCCCCGCGATGGGCGTCGGGGTCCTGTGGGTCCTGTTCGCCGCGTACATGATCGGCCGCACGGAACGGAAACGGCTCGGTGTGTCCGAACTCGTGTCTCCCGGCGAGGGTGGTCCCGGCACCCCGCACGTCTCCGACCCGCCGATGCGTACCCGCCGCCACCGGGCGGTGATGGCATTCAACACGGTGCTCACCCTCGTCCTGATCGTGATCCTGCTGTTCCAACTCGTGCCGCTGGAGGTGGCGTTCGCCATCGCCTTCGCGCTCGCGCTCGCCGTCAATCGCCCGAAGTGGGCGGATCAGCAGGCCCTGTTCGCGAAGCACGGCGGCAACGTCACCATGGTGGTGGTGATGATCCTCGCGGCAGGTGTGCTCACGGGAATCCTCAACGGCACCGGCATGATCACCGCGATGGCGCAGACGTTCGTCTCCTGGATTCCGCAGTCCGCCGGGTCCCTGATCCCCGTCATCACCGCGGTCACGTCGATGCCGCTCAGCCTGGTCTTCACCCCGGACGCCTACTACTTCGGCGTCGTACCGGTGCTCGCGGAGACCACCGCCTCGTTCGGCGGCGACCCCGCCGAGATCGGCCGCGCCGCCATCCTCGGCCAGATGACCACCGGGTTCCCGCTCAGCCCGCTGACCGCCGCGACGTTCATCCTGATCGGACTGAGCAAGGTGGACCTCGGCAAGCACCAGCGGTTCATCTTCGGCTGGGCCTTCGGGACCACGATCGTGATGACCGTCGTAGCGCTGCTCACCGGTGCCCTCTCGCTGTAATCGTCCCCGACACCGCCGCATCCGTCGAACCAGCAAAGGACTTCGAAACCGTGACACCATCGAGCACCCGTGGCAGCACCGCGTGGAGCGTGCGACTCGGCGCGGGATCCGGGTTCTCCGGGGATCGCATCGACCCCGCCGAGAAACTCGCCCGGCACGCCGACCTCGACTACCTGATCTTCGAATGCCTCGGCGAACGCACCGTCGCCGCCGGAAACGCTCGCCGGCTGGAGAACCCGGACGAAGGTTACGATCCGCTGCTCGCCGCACGCATGCGCGCGGTGCTCCCGCACACCCTCGCGTCCGGGACCACGGTGATCACCAACGCCGGCGCCGCCAACCCGCTCGCCGCCGCGGAACTGGTCTCCGGCATCGCATCCCGGTCCGCCGACCGTCCGGTGCGCATCGCCGCGGTCACGGGCGACGCGGTGCTCGAGCAGGTGCTGCGCCACGACCCCGTCGTGTGGGAAACCGGGAAACGCCTGTCGGAGCACGAAGACGTGCTCGTCTCCGCGAACGCGTACATCGGTGCGGAGGCCGTGCTCCCCGCGCTCGAACTGGACGCCGACGTCGTCGTCACCGGCCGCCTGGCCGACCCGTCGCTCTACGTCGCCCCGCTCGCCCACCACTTCGGGTGGGACCTCGCCGATCACGAAACCATCGGCGCCGCAACTGCGATCGGGCATCTACTCGAGTGCGCCGGGCAACTCACGGGCGGGTACTACGCCGATCCGGTCACCAAACCGGTGAAGGGCATGGCCGATCTCGGCTTCCCGTTCGCCGACGTCCTCGCCGACGGATCGGCGACGTTCGGCAAGCTCGACGGATCGGGCGGCATCCTCACCGAACGAACCTGCGCCGAGCAACTCCTGTACGAGGTGGGTGATCCCACTTCGTACCTGACCCCCGATGTCACCGCGGACTTCGGCAACGTGTCGTTCGGCAGCGTCGGGCCCGACCGCGTCGCCATCACCGGTGCAACCGGACGCCCCCGCCCGCGGGAACTGAAGGTGACCCTCGGCTTCCGCGGCGGCTGGCTCGGCGAGGGGCAGATCAGCTACGCGGGACCCCGCGCCTACTCCCGCGCCCGGCTCGCCGCCGACATCGTCACCGAACGACTCGTCGACGTGCACGGTTTTAGCGAGGACGCCGTCTCCGTCGAATACATCGGCGCCGGTGCTTCTTTCCGCGGACTCGACACGGACGAGGATGCCCGCGAGGTTCGCGTGCGAGTGACGGCCCGAGCACGAACTCGCGAGGAAGCCGACCTCGTCGGCTGGGAGGTGGAAAGCCTGTACACCAACGGACCGGCAGGCGGCGGCGGTGCCCGGCGCTCCTCGACGGAGGTGCTCGCGATCCGCTCGTGCACCCTCCCCCGCGAACTCGTGCCCACCCGCGTCCATCTCACGGAGGTGTCGAAATGACCACGCCCGCCACCGTTCAGCGCATCGACGCACTCGCGGACGTCCGCGCCGGCGACAAGGGCGACACGCTCATCGTCGCCGTCCTGGCCCGGGACCGCGCCGCCTACGGCCTGCTCGAGCGGAGACTGACCGACGACGTCGTCGCCGCCCACTACGGTGAACTGATCACCGGACCGGCCCGGCGCACCTGCCAGCCCAATCTGCTGGCGATGGTGTTCGAACTGCCCGGCGTCCTCGGCGGCGGCGTCACGGGTTCACCCGCGCTCGACGGGCACGGCAAGACGCTGGGCTACCACCTGCTGAGCCTCGAAATCCGAGACGTCTAACCGAGATTCGGGTTCCGCGAGTCGGCCAGGATGGCGGCGAGTGCGGGACGATCGAGCTTGCCGCGCGGCGTGCGCGGCAGGCTGTCCACCACGAGGACCTGAACCGGCATGCTGGGGCTGGGGAGGGTCGCGCGCAGATGCCGCCAGATCTCGGCGGTGCTCGGGGCGTCGCCGTGCACGACGATCGCGGCGGCGGGCGCCTCCCCCATCCGCGCGTCGGGAACCCCGATGCACGCGGCCTCCGAGACCCCGGGCAGCGCGGTCAGCGCCGCTTCGACGGCCGCGGGTTCGACATTGAGTCCCGCCCGGATCACCGTGTCGCTGTCGCGGCCGAACAACTGCAGGCTGCTGCCCACCACCCGGCCGCGGTCGCCCACCGTCATCCACCCGTCGTCGGGGCCGTTCACCACACCGTCCTCGGTGAGGTACCCGTCGAACAGCATGTCGCTGCGCACGTGCACCAGGCCCTCGCGGATCTCGGCGTCGACGCCGTCGAACAGTTCGCCCGCCGAATGCTCGTCGGCGGCACCGAGACCCCGGTCGTAGGACACGAAACTCAGTTCGGAGGCTCCGTAGAAATGCACGAGCGACGCATTCGGCAGGACGCCCTGCAACGCCTCACGCCCCGTGCGCGGCCACCGGGCCGCCGAGGACAGCACCTCCCGGACGCTGTCGACGGTGCCGATCCCCGACCGCACGACGTCCCAGGCGATGGTCGGTACCGAGTACAGGTGGGTGGCCGCGTCGCCCAGCGACTGCGTGACCGGCCGCAGGTCCACGGTCGCGCCGCGGCTGAGTCCGTGGATCGCGCCGTACAGGAAATGCGTGTGGTCGAGGACCCCGGGCACCGACACGCGGTCGCCGCCGCCGATGTCGAACGTCGTGTCGGAGCGGTCGAGAGTCGTGGCCCACGATCGCTGGTTGCGCACGAACAACTTCGGTTCACCGGTGGTGCCGGAGGTGATGCCGACCAGCAGTTCGGCGCCGGGGTGTGCCCGGCCCGCGGTGCCGTCGGATTGCAGGGTGTCGGCCGTCTCGACGGTCCCGTCGAATCCCAGCCTCCGCAGCCGGCGGTGCTGGTGCGGCGCCGCGACGACGGCACCGGGTTTCGCGAGTTCGAGCACCCGCGTCAGCTGCGCGGGCAGCAGGTGCCGGTGCAGCAGGACGACGCTGACGCCCGCGTGCATCGCGGCCGTCACGACGACCAGCGACCCGACGTCCGAGGTCGGCAGCACGGCGACCCGGTCCATGCCGTCGAGCCCGGCCGCGGTCCGAGCGACGCGCGACCAGAACCGGCCGTAGTCGACGGTCTCGCGGGCGGAGACGATCGCTACCGCCCCCGGGTTCTCGGCGGCACGTCGGGCGATGCGTTCGGCGGGCAGCAGCTCAGTCATCGTCCACTCCCCGTGCGACGAGGGCGTCGCCCATCGCATCCGCGGTCCGGAGGGCACGCACCAGAACCGGTGTGGCCAGCGCTGTCATCGACCATTGCAATCCTCGTGCCTTCCGCGCCTGCGCCACCTCCTGCACGATCCCGGTGAGCAGCGGGATACACCGGATCGCCAGCGCGAGGAGGAGCCCGATCCGGTCCGGATCGACCCCGACTCTCCGCAGCGGCCCGAGCGCGCGCGACACGGTGTCGAGCATGTCGGTGACCCGGGTAGTGAGCGTGACCAACGCGGCGAGCGCCACCGAGATCAGCAGCACCCCGCACACGACGACCGCCCGCGACGGCGACGTGATCAGCACCTGGAACACCGCGATGATCAACAACATCCACACCACCGGGCGCAGTTGCGCCACGGCCACCCGCCACGGAATGGACGCCACCACGAACAGCAGTCCTACCAGAACGACGACGACGCCGACCTCGAGTGGGGTGCGCACGAACACGGTGGCCGCGACGATCGACAGAATCAACAGCAGCAGTTTCAGCCCGGCGGGCATCCGGTGCAGCAGCGAGTCGCCGGGGCGGTACAGCCCGATCATTCGACCAGCTGCCGGTACGCGGGGACGGCGTCGTCCGGGGTGCCGTCGAACGCGACGAGCCCGTCGTCGATGACGATGACCCGTTCGAAACTCTCCAGCAACGCCAGTTGGTGGGTCACGACGATCACCTGCTGGTCCATCGAATCGAGGGCCTCGGAGACGACGCGCGCGTTCCGCAGATCCAGCAGCGTGGTCGGCTCGTCGGCGATGACCACCTCGGGCCTGCGGATGAGGACGGCGCCGATGGCGAGCAACTGCTTCTGGCCCCCGGACAGCAGGTGCGCGGGATGCTCGGCGTGCTTGTCGAGCCGGAACCGCACCAGGATCTCCTCGACGCGGGTCGCGATCTCCTCTTTGCTCAGACCGGACCGGCGCAGCGAGAACGCCAGATCCTCGGACACGGTGGGCATGACGATCTGGGTGTCGGGGTCGGTGAACACGAATCCGACCTTCCGCCGCACCTGCGCGCCCTTCCGGGCGGCGTCGACGCCGTCGACCGTGACGGTGCCGGAGGTGGGTTTCAGCAACCCGTTGATCATCCGCGCCAGCGTCGACTTGCCGGAACCGTTGGATCCGATGATGCCGACGCGACGCTCGGCGAAACGCAGGTCGACGCCGCGCAGTACCTTGCGGTCGCCGAAGGCGTGACTCACCGAGTCGAAGACGATCTCACTCACGACACACGCTCCACGAGCACGGCGATGCCCTGTCCGCCGCCGATGGCGCAGGCGGCGAGTCCGAGCGCGGGCCCGTCCTCGCGCAGCATCTGACTTGCCAAGCGCACCAGCAGGATCGCGCCCGACGCCCCCCACGGGTGTCCCATGGCGATGGCGCCGCCCTGCGGGCAGATCACGGATTCGTCCAGTCCGAGTTCGTCCGACACCGCCAGCACCACCGACGCGAACGCCTCGGTGATCTCGACGACGCCCAGATCCGCCACGTCGTGCCCGGTTCGCTTCAGGAGTTTGCGGATCGCCGGAACCGGACCGAGCCCGGGCAACGCGGGGTCCGATCCCGCGACCGCGGAGCCGAGCACCCGCAGCGCAGGCAGTCCGGCGGCCAGCGTCTCGGTGGTCACGGCCAGCACCGCGGCGCCGTCGGAGATGCCGCACGAGTTCCCGGCGGTGGCCGTTCCGTCGGCACCGAAACTGGGGCGCAGTCGCGCGAGCCGGGCCTCCGTCAGGCCTGCGCGAATGCGCTGGTCCTTCGCGATGTCGCCGATCGGCACGATCTCCGACGAGAAGTCGGCGGCCGCCGCCAGGGTGTGCGACCGCGCCGCGTACGCGTCCTGCCGCTCACGGCTGATGCCGCGCACCCGGGCGAGATCGTCGGCGGCCACACCCATGTCGGGGTCGGGAAAGCCGTGCGGCGCAAAGGGAGCACGGGTGTAGCGCACCGGGTCGGCGCCGGGCACCGGCGGCCAGAACCGCCACGGCGCGGTGCTCGCCGATTCGACGCCGCCCGCCAGGATCAGCTCGTCGGCGCCGCTGCGGACGCGCAGCGCGGCCTGCATCACCGCGTCGAGACCGGAACCGCACTGCCGGTCGACGGTGACCCCGGGAACCTCCGCACCCAGCCCCGCCCGCAGGGCAGCGACCCGCGCCGGGTCGCCGCCCGGCCCGAGGCAGTTGCCGAGCACGACGTCGTCGACCTCGGCGTCGAGGCCCGACCCGCGCAGCGAGTCCAGGACCTCGCGCAGCACGGGGGCGGCCAGATCGGTGGTGGTCAGATCGGCGAACCCGTGCCCGGCATTGCCGATCGGCGTCCGGCGCGGCGCGACCAGTACAGGGACAGAGCTCATGCCAGCCAGTCTCTCACTCGGCCTCGGGCGACCTTGCCACTGGCGGTCCGCGGCAGCGCCTCGATCGGCACCCAGCGGCGGGGCATGGCTTCCTTCGTCAGCGCCCGGCGCGCGTGCGCACGGATCTCGGCGATCTCCGCGGTGCCGTCGAGCTCCACCACCGCGGTGACGGTCTCGCCGAGCACCGGGTGCGGCGATCCGACGACGGCGACCGCGTCGATGCCGTCGAGCGTCTCGAGGATGCGCTCGACGTCCTCGGCGACCACCGTGGTGCCGCCGACGTTGATCGCGGAGTCGCCCCGGCCGCGGACGGTCAGTTCCCCGTTGTCGCCGAGTTCCGCCAGGTCACCGACGCCGAACCAGTCCGGAGCCCCGATCACGCTGTACGGCGACCGGACGTACAGCAGTCCGTCGCGGATGTCGGCGTCGACACCATCCAGCAGCCGCAGCGGTTCAGGGACCTTCCGCGCCGCGACGAGGGACAGTTCCGCGGCGCCGTAGTACTCGACGATCTCGATCCCGTCCGCCACCGCGCGGGCGCCGTCGTCGAGGGCGGTGCCTGCGACGATCGCGGTGCGCAGCTTCGGGGCCTTCCCCACCACGTCACGGAGAACGGCGGGGACGGCGTGCACCACCGTCGCCCGCGACGGATCGTCGGTGACGCACGCGCCGCGCCACAGCGCGTGCACCGCACCGAACAGGTGCATCGTGGCGTGCAGCGGCCCGGTGATCAGCACGTGGTCCGTGGCGTCGATTCCGGTGATCGCGGTGAAGGCGGGAAAGCTGTCGAACCAGGATGCCGCGGTGCGGGCGAGCGGTCGGGGCCTGCCGGTGGAACCGGACGTGGCCACCAGCAGGAACGCCGACGGCGGAATCGCGGGCCGGTCGGGACGGGCGTCGGGGTTCTCGACGATCACCGCGGTCCCCCGCCGCGCGCCGGCGCAGACGCAGATCAACGCGTCTGCAACCGGCAACTCCGACGCGTCGTGGACGGACGCGTCGGAGCCGTGCTCGTCGATCCACCGGTCGATCGCCCGGTCGAGTTGGGCGTAGGTGTACGTGCGGCCGTCGACGTCGAGAGCAGGCTGATCGCCGGCGCCGCCGAGTACGGCAATCACGTACGGATGAGGCCGGGGTACGCGCGGTGCACACTCTTGGCGACGACGGTGGCGACGACGACCTTCAGCGCGTCGCCGGGGATGAACGCGAAGTTGGTGGTGATGGCGGCCCCGACCCCGAGGTCGGTGCGCAGCAGCAGCCCGATGGTGCCGAACAGGTAGATGATCACGATCCCGCCGAGGGCGTTGATCAGCAGACCGAGAGCGATCGGGTACTTCGGCAGGATCCGCGCGGTGAGGAGGCCGATGACCAGCGTCGCGGGAAGCCACCCGATGAGGTATCCGGCGCTGGGACCGGCGAGCGCCGTCAGTCCGGTGCGGCCACCGGACAGCAGTGGAAGTCCGATCAGGGTCAGTGCGAGGAAGACCGCGACGGCGGCGGTGCCCTTGCGTGCCCCGAGCACGGCGCCCGCGAGGATGACCCCGAGGGTCTGCAGCGTGATCGGCACGCCGCTGAAGCCGACCGTGATGGCGCCGGGCAGACCCAGCGCGGCGATCAGTGCGGCGAACACCGCGATCTGCGCCATGTCCCGCGCTGAAATACCGAGCCTCGACACCCGAGCACTCCCGACTTCTGTCATGACGACTCCTCTTGCTTCAAACTTGAACGACGTTCAAGGTAGCAGGTCGGCGCCGCCAACGGTGCGGCAGACTCCGGCACCTCGTCCTCGTCGGGCGACGTGCGCGCCCCGGCCCGCGCTGCGCCGATCCCCGCCGCGACGACGAAACAGATCCCGGCCACCGCCGCGTGGTCCGGTACCTGGTGCAACACGACGAGCCCGATGATCAACGCGAACGCCGGTTCCAGACTCATCAGCGTCCCGAACGCCGCCGTGTTCAGCCGGCGCAAGGCGAGCATCTCCAGCGTGAACGGCACTACCGGCAGCAGTATCGCCAATCCCAGCCCGATGATCAACAGGTCCGGCGTCATCTTCGCGAGCATCGACGGCCCGCCCACGACGGTCGCGACCAATCCGGCGACCGGCATGGACACCGCGAGACCGTTGATTCCCGCCACCTCGTCCCCCACACGCTGAGTGAGCACGATGTAGAGCGCCCAGCACGCGGCCGCGCCCAGGGCGAACAGGATTCCCACCGGGTCGACGCCGCCGACCCAGGGTTGCGTCAGCAGCAGCACTCCCACGGCCGCCAGCGCCGGCCACCGGAGGCGGCCCCGCCCGTGCACGGCCGCGACGCCGAGGGGTCCCAGAAACTCCAGCGCACTCGCGGTTCCCAGCGGGATCCGGTCGACCGCGGCCATGAACAGCAGGGTGACCGCGGCCGTGACCACTCCGAGCAGGATGCACGCGACGAGGGAGGAACGCGTGAACGCCTTCGGACGGGGCCGCACGATCACGGCCAGCAGCACCCCGGCCCAGGCCAGGCGCAACCAGGCGGCACCCTCGGCGCCGACGCGTTCGGAGACGCCGACGGAGATCGCGAGTCCGGTCTGTACGCACAGCATCGAGGTCAGCGCCATCGTCGCGCCGACGTGGGTCGGGTTCCTGGTCATGCCTGTATTCAAGGACACCACAACCGTTCACGTCCACGTGTCTTTCATGGACAAATCGTTCGGATATCGCGAACAATATGTGGGTGGATACCCGACGCCTGCATCTCCTGCTCGAGCTCTCCCGCCTCGGCTCGATGCGTGAGGTCGCCGAGACACACCGGCTGACCACCTCGACCGTCTCCCAGCAGATCGCCGCGCTGGCGAAGGAGACGGGTGCGCAGCTCGTCGAACCGATCGGCCGCCGGGTGCGGCTCACCCCGGCCGGTCGCCGGCTCGCCGATCACGCCGTCACCATCCTGGCGGCCGTCGACGCCGCCCGGCTCGACCTCGACCCCCACGCCGAACCGGTCGGCACCCTGCGCGTCGGGGGTTTCGCGACGGGCATCCGGGTGTCGCTGCTCCCCGTCGTCGCCGAACTGGCGCACACCCACGCGCAGGTGGACGTGGTGATCAGCGAATACGAGCCGGTCGAGGCGTTCGCACTGCTCGCCGACGACGAACTCGATCTCGCCCTGACCTACGACTACAACCTGGCGCCGGCGTCACCCGGCGCGGCGCTCGAGGCCGTCCCGCTGTGGTCGACGGCCTGGGGACTCGGCGTCCCCGCACCCGCCGCGGTCGAACCCGCCGACGTCGCGGCATACGCCGATTCGCCGTGGATCGTGAACTCCCGCAACACCGCCGACGAGGACGCCGTCCGCACGCTGGCCTCGCTCGCGGGTTTCACACCGCGGATCGCCCACCAGATCGACAGCCTCGACCTCGTCGAGGACCTCATCACCGCCGGCTACGGCGTGGGCCTGCTGCCCGCCGACCGTCCCACCCGCGAAGAGGTCACCGTCCTGCCGCTCGGCAACCCGAAGGTGGTGCTGACGGCGTACGCCGTGACCCGCCGCGGCAGGTCCACCTGGCCGCCGCTGCGACTGGTCCTCGACCGTCTGGCGGCGCAGCGCACAAAACTCCCCACCCGCGCGGACGCGGGTGGGGAGTCGGGGGTCCTAGATGATTGATTCCTTGAACGGATCAGTGGTCGTAGGCGATCAATGATCGCTTGGCAGTGGCGCCGATGTTCCAGTTGTGCCAGATGCCGGCGGCCATCGCCAGCACACGCTGGGCGACGCGGGCGAACACCCCGTGCGTGGTACGGCCACCGTGTTCCTCCAGGCCAAGCTGCCCTTTCAACGTGTGGTTGAC
>NZ_JBFUHV010000116.1:0-28781 GCF_056402215.1 Rhodococcus sp. P4_B6
TCCCCGATCAACCACCGCGCCAACCGATGCACCCGCGCAGCAAACTCCCCATACGACAACACCCCACCCTCGAACACCACCGCCGGCGCACCCGGAGACCGCACCACCTGCGCCTCGAACAACTCCACAACAGTGGTAGCCGGCACCACATGCGACGTCGCATTCCACGCCCCGACCACCAACCCCCGCTCCCCCGCCCCCAGAACCTCCACATCCCCCACCACGGTGCCCGGATCACCGGCGATCGTCTCGAGAATCCGGACCAGGCGGTCGGCGAGCGGGGCGACGGTGGCCCGGTCGAGGATCGCCGGTTGGTAGCGCAGACTCAGTCGCAGTCTCGGTTCGACGATCGTCAGCAGCGTGACCGGGTAGTGCGTGGCGTCGCGGGCATCGAGACCGGTCACCCGCACGCCGCCGATGTCGGTGTTCTCGTCCAGTCCGGACGTGTCGATCGGGTACGACTCGAACACCGACAGCGTGTCGAACAGGTTGCCCAGGCCCACCCGCGACTGGATGTCGCCGAGGCCGAGGTGATGGTGGTCGAGCAGGGACATCTGCTCGTCCTGCAGGCGGGCGAGCAGTCCCGCGACGGTCTCGTCCGGGTCCACCCGCACTCGCACCGGCACCGTGTTGATGAACAGGCCCAGCATGGTCTCGACACCGGACAGTTGCGGCGGACGACCGGACACGGTGGCGCCGAAGATCACGTCTTCGCGGGAGACCAACCGGGACAACAGCACACCCCACGCTGCCTGGATCACCGTATTCATGGTGACGCCGATGCCTGCGGCTGTGGCGGCGAGTCCGTCGAGAATCCCGGCGGGCAGGTCGACGTCGAGTTCGTGGGGCACACCGTAGAGCGCCGCGGACGCGTGCGGCGCGACCAGCGTCGGCTCCTCGACACCGTCGAGTGCTCGTTCCCAGGCCCGGGCCGACGCTTCCGCGTCCCGGTTCGCCAGCCATTCCAGGTACGTGCGGTACGAGGGCGGCTCCGGTAGCCCGGCCGGGTCGCCGTCGGCGGCATACCGGACCAGCAGTTCCCGCACCAGCAACGGCATCGACCAGCCGTCGAGAATGATGTGGTGGTTCGTGATCGAGAGGACGAATCTGCCTGGTGCGGTGTGGAACAGCGTCAGCCGGAGCAGGGGCGGCCGGGCGAGATCGAATCGAGCACTGCGGTCCTCGTCGAGCAGTCGCGCGAGTTCCGTCTCAGTCCCGGCAGTGGTGAGATCGACCTCCCGCCACGGCACCTCCACTGCGTCGAGAACGACCTGCGCGGGTACCCCGTCGTCGTACACGAACGCGGTCCGCAGATTCGCGTGGCGAGCCAACAGAGCGGCGGCGGCCGCACGGAGGCGCGCCGCGTCGACCTCGCCTTCGAAGTCGATCCGCAGTTGCGCCGTGTAGACGTCCATCGACTCCGCGGCCAGCGAGGCATGGAACAGCAACCCCGACTGCAGCGGAGACAGCGACCACACGTCCTGCAGTGCCGGGAACCGCTGCTCCCAGCGTTCGATCTGCTTCTGGTTCGCCGGCACCAGCGGAAGGTCGGACGGTGTCAGCCCGCCCGCATCGGGTCGTGCCGTGTGCGCGGCGAGACCCTCCAGTGCACGGCGCCACAGATCCGCGAACGCTGCGACCTCGGTCTCGTGGAGGACGCCGGCCGGGAACGCGAACGACGCCCGTAGCCGGGGCCCCTCGGGGGTGTCGGAGACGAAGGCGTTGATGTCGATCACGGATTCGACGGGCATGTCGGGGTTCTTGGTGCCGCCGAGTGTGCTCTCCACCGGCAGCCAGTCCTCGCCTCCGCCGGTGACGGTCACCCGGCCCAGGTAGTTGAAACCGACTTGCGGAGAACGGAATCGGCGGAGTGTCTCCGACGTCTCGTCGTCCAGGTAGCGCAGCAGTCCGAAGCCGATGCCGTGGTCCGGGATCGCGAGCAACTGTTCCTTGACGGTCTTGACCGCCTGCTCCGCCGCGGCGCCGCCTGCCAGGGCGTCGTCGACATCGATTCCGGTGAGATCCAACCGCGCCGGATACACGGTGGTGAACCACCCGACGGTGCGGGAGAGGTCCGCGCCCGGGACGATCTGCTCCTCGCGGCCGTGGCCCTCGAGGGTGAGCAGGGTGTCCGGCACGGCGGCGCCGCGTTCCCGTCGCCAGGCGATCAGTGCCAGGGCGACCGCGGTGAGCAACCCGTCGCCCACAGTCCCGTGGAATGCGTCCGGCAGCGTGGTGAGCAGGGCGTCGGTCACCGCCGACGGCACGTCGGCCGTGACGGTGCCGACCGTCGCGGCGACGTCGATCGCGGGATCCAGGGGGCGCGAACCGATCAGCGGATCGGGGCCGTCGAGGATCTTCTCCCACGACGCGAGTTCGCCCGTCCGGGTCCGCACGGCGTCGGCCAGTCCGTGCAACCAGCGCCGCATCGACGTTCCGACTGCCGGCAACGCCGGTGTGAGACCGGCCTGGAGTCGGCCGGCGGCCGACGCGAGGTCCGCCACGAGAATCCGCCAGGAGACTCCGTCGACCACGAGGTGGTGCACCACGACGAGCAGTCGCCCGACGTCGTCCGGGACGTCGAACCAGACCACCCGCACCATGCGGGCGGCGGCCGGGTCCAGGTGGTCGGCCGCGGCATCGAGTTCGGCGCCGGCGAGTGCGGTGAAGTCTTCGCCCCGCACCGCGTCGACTGGCACCCGGCGGACGTCCGCCCGTACCGAACCCGCAGGCAGCACGTCCATGCCGTCCGCGGACACCCGCGCCCGGAGCATGTCGTGCCGGTCCAGTACCGCCTCGACGGCGCCGACGAGCACCTCGTGAGTGAGACCGGCGGGGGCCGCCAGCAGCAGCGCCTGCGAGAACCGGTCGAGCCGTCCGCCGCTGCGCTCGAACATCCACCGCGCGACGGGTGTCAGCGGCAGGGGGCCGACGCCACCGCCCGGCAACTCGCCGAGAGCGACCGTGCCGTCGCGGTCGAATCGAGCGGCAGCGGCGAGGCCGGTGACGGTTCGGTGGTCGAATACGTCTCGGGGAGAGAGGATCACACCGGCCGCCCGGGCTCGGGCCACCAACTGGATGGACAGGATGCTGTCGCCGCCGAGGGAGAAGAACGAATCGTCCCCGCCGACCGAATCGAGTCCGAGCACGTCCTCGAACAGTCCGGCGAGAAGTTCCTCGGTCTCGGTCTGCGGCGGCCGGCTTCCGGATCCGGTGAAGTCGGGTGCCGGAAGCGCTGTGCGGTCGAGTTTTCCGTGGACCGTCAGGGGAAGGGAGTCGAGTACCACCAGCGCGGCCGGGACCATGTACGACGCCAACCGGCCGGCGACGAAGTCGAGGACTACCCGCGAATCGATCGTCGCACCGGATTCGGGCACCACGTACCCGATCAGCCGGTCGCCTCCGCCGTCGGCGTTCCACACGCTCGCCGCCGCGTGGGCGACGGAGTCGTGGGTGAGCAGCGCCGACTCGACTTCGCCGAGTTCGATCCGGAAGCCCCGGATCTTCACCTGGGTATCGGTCCGCCCGAGGTACTCCAACTGGCCGTCGGGAAGCCAGCGCGCCCGGTCCCCGGTGCGATACATCCGGCTTCCCGGTGGCCCGAACGGATCGGCGACGAAACGTTCGGCGGTCAGCGGGAACCGCCGGCGGTATCCGCGCGCGAGGGCTGGACCTGCGAGATACAACTCGCCCGCGACACCGGCAGGCACCGGGTGCAGTCGTGAGTCCAGCACGGTCTCGGCGAAACCGCGGGTGGGTGTGCCGATGGTGACCGGTTCGCCCGGCACCAGTTGGTCGCTGATACTCGACACGACCGTCGTCTCGGTCGGCCCGTACGCGTTGAACATGCGCCTGCCCGGCGCCCACCGGGCGACCAGTTCGGGCGGACAGGCCTCCCCGCCCGTCACGACGCACCCGAGGGCGGTCAGACCCGCGGGGTCGACCGACGCGAGCGCCGCCGGAGTGACGAAGCAGTGCGTGACCCGCTCGGATTCCAGCAACTGCGCCAATTCGGCGCCCCCGTAGACGGACGGCGGTGCGATCACCATCGTCGCTGCCGCGCCGACCGCCAGCAGCAGTTCGAGGACGGACGCATCGAAACTCGGTGATGCGAAGTGCAGGGTCCGGGATTCGGGCGTCGTGCCGAACGTCTCCCTCTCCTGGGCCGCGAAGGCGGCGAGACCGCGGTGGGTCGTGATCACGCCCTTGGGTATGCCGGTCGACCCCGACGTGTAGATGAGGTACGCCGGATTGTCGGCCCGGATGGGCGCGATCCGGTCGTCGTCGGTGATCGCCGGCGCCGGATAGTGCGACAGATCGTCGCCGACATCCGGGTCGTCCAGCACCAGCCACGGCACGACGTCGGGCAGTGCGCCACGTTGCGCGGATCCCGTCAGCCCGCACACGGCACCGGAGTCGGTGAGCATGTACTCGATCCGCGCCGGCGGATGGTTCGGGTCCACGGGGAGGAAGGCCGCCCCCGACTTCGCGATCGCCCAGACGGCCGCCACCGATTCGACGGACCGCGGCACGCACAGTGCGACCACCGACTCGGGTCCGATGCCGCGCTCGATCAGCATGCGGGCCAGTCGGTTCGAACGCCGGTCGAGTTCTGCGTACCGCACCGAACTCCCGGCGAAGATCAGCGCCGTGGCCTCCGGATCGTGCGCGACCGCGTCGGCCATCAGGTCCGGCAGCGTCCGCGGCGCGACCGCCGCACCACCCGGCACCGGGGTGAGCAGGGCACGCTCCAGGGATCCGAGGATGTCGATGTCTCCGACCCGGGCGCCGGGGTCGGCGGTGACCGCCGCGAGGATACGCACGAGTCGTTCCGCGAATCCGATCGCCGTGTCCTCGTCGAAGAGGTCGGTCGCGTAGCCGAGACCCGCGGCAATGCCTGCCGGGTTGCCGTTCTCGTCGAACTTCTCGGCCAGGGTCCACTGCAGATCGAAGTTGGCGGAGTCGATCTCGAAGTCGATGTTCCGGACCTGCAGATCCGGCAATTCCAGCGTGGGGCGCTCGATGTCCTGGAACTCGAGCATCACCTGGAACAGCGGCGCGTACGCCGTCACCCGGGACGGGCTCAGGACCTCCACCACCCGCTCGAACGGAACCTCCGCGTGCGTGAAGGCACCCAGATCGGTTTCCCTGACACGGCCGAGGAACTCGGCGAAGGTAGCGCCGCCGTCGACGTGGGTACGCAGGACGAGGGTGTTGACGAACATGCCGACCACGTCGTCGAGTTCGCGTTCGCCGCGACCGGCGATCGGCGTCCCGACGGCGATGTCGTCCGCGCCGCTCACGCGTGCCAGCACGACCGCCAGCGCGGCATGCAACGTCATGAACACCGTGGTGGTCTGTTCCCGCGCCAACCTCACGACGCCCGCATGAATGTCCGGGTCGATCAGGAATTCGACGTGGCCACCGCGAAGTGACCGGACGGCGGGCCGGGGACGGTCGGTGGGCAACTCCAGCAGTTCGGGCAGGTCCGACAGCGTCGTGGTCCAGTAGGCGAGCTGCCGCGAAATGGGCGACTTGCCATCGGATTCCGATCCCAGCCACTCCCGCTGCCACAGCGCGTAGTCGGCGTACTGCACGTCCAGGGGCGCCCACTCCGGGGCAGAACCGTTCGCTCGGGACGCGTACGCGACCATGACGTCCCGGGCCAGCGGTGCCATCGAGAAGCCGTCGGCGGCGATGTGATGCACCACCACCGCGAGCACGTGCACGTTCTCGTCGAGCCGGAACAGTCGCGCGCGCAGCGGCACCTGCGTGGTGACGTCGAATCCGGCGGACAGCAGTGTCAGCGATAGTTCGCGGAGGTCCGCTTCACTCGACACAGTAACCGGTGTGAGGTCGGGCACCGCACTCGCCGCGGGCAGGATCACCTGGCGGGGGCCGTCGTCGGTGAGGGGGAAGACGGTGCGCACGGCCTCGTGCCGTTCGATGACGTCGGCGACCGCCGCCTGCAGCGCGGGCACGTCGAGCCGGCCCTCGAGTCTCAGCGCGAACGCGACGTTGTAGGCGGAGGAGGAGGTGTCGAACTGGTTGATGAACCACATGCGCTGCTGGGCCGGCGACACGGGAACTTCCGCGGTGCCCTCCCTCGGTTTCAGCGGGGGGCGGGCCTCGAGCCCTTCCTGCGACTCGGCCAGCAGCGCCAGACCCGCGACGGTGGGGGCGTCGAACACGTCGCGCAGTCCGATCCGGTCCCCGACGACCGCATTGATCCGGGCCACCAACCGGGTGGCGATCAGCGAGTTCCCGCCGAGGTCGAAGAAGCTGTCGTGCGCGCCCACCCTGTCGAGTCCGAGCAGATCGGCGCAGACGGCGGCCACGATCTCTTCGATCGAGGTTCGGGGGGCCACGAAACCGGCAGTCGGGCTGCCGAAGTCGGGTGTCGGCAACGCCTTCCGATCGAGTTTGCCGTTCACCGTCACCGGCAACTCCGGCAACACCACCACCACCGACGGCACCATGAACCCCGGCAACACCGTCGCCGCCGACTCCCGCACCGCCCGCTCGTCCACCACCATCCCGACCACCGGCACCACATACCCCGCCAAATACTCCCCCGCCGCACCGTCCCCGCGCAGCACCACCACCGCCTGCGCCACCTCCACCCGGCGCAGCAACACCGCCTCGACCTCACCCAGCTCGACCCGCTGCCCCCGCAACTTCACCTGAAAATCCGTACGCCCCAGATACTCCAACTCCCCCGACCGCAACCACCGAACCCGATCCCCCGTCCGATACAAGCGAGCACCTGCACCGAAGGGGTTCGCCACGAACCGATCCGCCGTCAACTCCGCCCGCCCCGCATACCCCCGCGCCAACTGCACACCCCCGAGATACAACTCCCCCGCCACCCCCACCGGCACCGGCCGCAACCGCCCATCCAACACGAACGTCTGCGTATTCCACACCGGCACCCCGATCGGCACCACCACCCGATCCGCCCCCGTGACCTCGTGGAACGTCACATCCACCGCAGCCTCCGTCGGGCCGTACAAGTTGTGCAGCTCCGCCCCGCTCACCCCGCGCAACCGTGCCGCCGTCGCCGACGGCAACGCCTCACCGCTGGTGAACACCCGGCGCAACGCGCCGCACCCCTCCACGTTCGCGCCCGCAAGGAACACCTCGAGCATCGACGGCACGAAATGCACCGTCGTGACCGACTCCTCGCGGATCACCCGTTCGAGGTACGCCGGATCACGGTGACCGTCCGGGGCGGCGATCACCAACCGCGCACCACACAGCAACGGCCAGAACAACTCCCACACCGACACATCGAACGTCACCGGCGTCTTCTGCAACACCACATCATCGGATTGCAACGGATACCGATCCTGCATCCACAACAACCGATTCACAATCCCCCCATGCGGAACCGACACCCCCTTCGGCCGACCCGTCGACCCCGACGTGAACATCACATACCCCGGATGACCCGGCAACAACCGCGACCGCTCCCCCACCCCCACCGGACCCGCCGGCAACCCCGACACATCCAGCGTGTCCACCGCCACCACCCGAACCGACCCCGCGAACACCCCCACATCCGCCGCCGTCGTCAACACCAGCACCGGAGCAACCGTGCCCACCACATACCCGACCCGCTCCGAAGGCTGATCCGGATCGATCGGCACATACGCCCCACCCGCCACCAGCACCGCATAGATCCCCACCACCATGTCCACCGAACGCCGCACCGCCACACCCACCGACGACTCCGGACCCACCCCCTCCCCGATCAACCACCGCGCCAACCGATGCACCCGCGCAGCAAACTCCCCATACGACAACACCCCACCCTCGAACACCACCGCCGGCGCACCCGGAGACCGCACCACCTGCGCCTCGAACAACTCCACAACAGTGGTAGCCGGCACCACATGCGACGTCGCATTCCACGCCCCGACCACCAACCCCCGCTCCCCCGCCCCCAGAACCTCCACATCCCCCACCACGGTGCCCGGATCACCAGCGATCGTCTCGAGAATCCGGACGAACCGCTCCCCGAACCCCACCACCGTCGCCCGGTCGAACACGTCGGATGCGAACGTGAACGAAGCGTCGATGCCCGCTGCGGTCCCAGTCACGTCGTACTGCTCGGTGAGCGTCAACTGCAGGTCGAACTTGGAGACACCGGGTTCGACGTCGACGGTTTCCACCGTCAGTCCCGGCAGGGTCACGTGGACCGGGGCGGTGTTCTGGAACTCGAGCAAGATCTGGAACAGCGGTGAGTACGCGGTCGAGCGGGTCGGCGCGACCGCGTCCACCACACTCTCGAAGGGCACGTCGGCGTGTCCGAACGCCGCCAGATCCGCCTCCCGCACCCGGGCCAGCACGTCGGCGAACGCCGCTGCGGGGTCGACGGCTGTGCGCAGGACCAGCGTGTTGACGAGCATCCCCACGACGTCGTCGAGTGCTTCTTCGCCACGCCCGGCGATCGGCGTCCCGATCGCGACGTCTCCGGACCCGCTCAACCGGGCCGTCAGCACCGCGAGCGCCGCGTGCATCACCATGAACATCGTCGAATCGTGTTGCCGCGCCAGGGCGAGAAGCGCCCGGTGGTCGTCCTCGGGCACGGTGAACCGGACGGTCCCGCCGCGGAGCGCCCTGTCGGTGGGCCTCGGTCGATCCAATGGAAGGTCGATCGCGTCGGGCAGACCGGACAGCGTCTGCTTCCAGTACGCCCCTTGCGCCGACATCACACTGCCGGGATTGTCTTCGCTGCCGAGGGCTGCCCGCTGCCAGAGGCTGTAGTCGGCGTACTGCACCGGCAGTGGTCGCCAGTCCGGCGGCTGTTGCTGCACCCGCGCCGAGTACGCCACCATCAGGTCGCGGGCGAGTGGATCCAGCGACGCTCCGTCCGCCGAGATGTGGTGCACCACGAGCACGAGAACGTGGTCGTCCCGGCCGGCGCGGAACAGGGCGCCCCGCACGGGCACGTCGGTGCTCACGTCGAATCCCCGCGCGGTCAACTCGGTCATTCGCGCACGCAACGCCGCCTCGTCCTCGACAATTCTCGGCTCCAGATCCGGAATCATCTCGCCCAGCGGCTGAATCACCTGATGCGGTCCGTCGACCGACGCCGGATACACGGTGCGCAGCGATTCGTGTCGTTCGAGAATGTCCCCGACCGCGGTTCGGAGCGCGTCCACGTCGAGGGTTCCGTTGAGGCGCAGCGCCATCGGGATGTTGTAGGCGGGCGAGGAGGTGTCGTACTGATTGACGAACCACAGGCGTTGCTGGGCAAGCGAGAGAGGGATCCGGTCGGGGCGCTGCTGCGCGACGAGGTCCGGGCGGCCGGAGGGCCGCGCGTGCGCACTCCCGATGCGTTCCGCCAATGCCTCCACCGTCGGCGCCTCGAACAGAGTCCGCACCACGAGTTCGACGCCGAGTGCGGCATTCACACGTGCGACGACCCTCGTCGCGACGAGCGAATTCCCGCCGAGGTCGAAGAAGCTGTCGTCGAGGCCGATTCGCTCCACGCCGAGGACGTCCGCGAACACCCGCGCCACCGCCTGCTCCTCCGTGGTGGCAGGAGCGCGGAATTCGGCGGTCGTGGACAGGAATTCCGGCGCGGGCAATGCCGCACGATCGAGCTTTCCGCCCGGGGTCAAAGGGAACTCGTCCAGTATCACGATCGCCGCAGGCACCATGTACGTCGGCAGTCGCCGTGCGGCATGGTCCGTCAACTCGGTCGCTGTGAGCCGCTGCCCGGCGGCGGACAGCACGTACGACACGAGCACCGTGTCTCCGGACGGTGCCGTGCGCTGCATCGTCACCGCGGTCCGCAGGTGTGGATGGGTGTGGAGGACCGTGTCGATCTCGCCGAGTTCGATGCGGAAGCCGCGCACCTTAACCTGGAAATCACTGCGGCCCAAGTACTCCAGCGTGCGGTCGGGCCGCCACCGCACCACGTCGCCGGTGCGGTACATCCGGTCGCCGGGGCCGCCGAACGGGTCGGCCACGAACCGTTCCGCCGTGAGCGCCGACCTGCCGTGGTAGCCGCGGGCGAGGGCGTCGCCGGCGATGTACAACTCTCCGGCCACGCCGACGGGCACCGGTGTCAGCCGTTCGTCGAGCACGACCTCGCGGAAACCGCGGAGCGGGCCGCCCAGCGTGACGGCGCCGTCCGGGGACAGCGGCGCGCTGATGTTCGACATGACGGTGGCCTCGGTGGGCCCGTACGCATTGGACAGCCGGCGGCCGGGCGCCCACCGCTGCACCAGTTCCGGGGAGCACGCCTCGCCGCCGAACACCACGTCCCGGAAGTCGGAGAGTCCGTCCGGCTCGATGGTGCCGAGCGCCGCGGTGGTGACGAATCCGTGAGTGACCCTCTCCGACTGCAGGAACCGGGACAGTTCCTCGCCGCCGTAGATCGCGGGCGGCACGATCACCATCGTCGCCGCGGCGGCGAACACGTGCAGGTACTCGGAGACGGACGCGTCGAAACTCGGTGTGGAGAAGTGCAGAATCCGGGAGGCCTGCGTCGCACCGGATCGGGTGCGTTGCTCGGCCGCGAAGTTGTCCAGGCCGCTGTGGGTGACCACGACCCCCTTGGGCTTGCCCGTCGAACCGGACGTGTAGATCACGTAGGCCGGATTCTCCGGGCGGAGGGGCCGAACCCGGTCGGCGTCGGTGACGGCCGAGGCCGGCCGACTCGCACAGTGCGACCGGAACGCGTCCTCGTCGAGCACCAGCAACGGCACCGATCCTGCTAGCCGGGACCGCACTGCCGACACCGTCACACAAAGCGCGGCGCCCGAATCGTGGAGCATGTGCTCGATCCGTTCGGCCGGATAGTTCGGGTCGGCGGGCAGGAACGCCGCACCCGACTTGGCGACCGCCAGCATCGACAGCACCGACTCGATCGAGCGGGTCATGCCCAGCGCCACGACGTTCTCCGGCCCGATGCCGTGTTCGATCAGGACGCGGGCCAGTTGGTTGGAGCGCTCGTCCAATTCCCGGTACGTCACGTCGATTCCGAGATACGAGAGCGCGGCACCGGCGGGGTTGGCTTCGGCTGCCGCCGAGAACAATTCGGGTAGCGTGCGCCCCGGCCGTCCGGGCGCGCCGGGCACCGGGACGAGGGTGGCGCGTTCGGTGTCGGACAGGATGTCGATGTCGCCGACGACGGAATCGGGGTCGCCGGTGGCCGCCTGCAGGATTCGGCTCAATCGTTCGCCGAGTCGACGAACAGTGCCGGGGTCGAACAGATCGGTGGCGAACGCGAGGGTCACCGTGATGCCGGTCGGGATGCCGTCGGCGTCGAACGTCTCCGCCGCGGTCACCCGGAGGTCGAATCTGCCGATCACGGCCGTTTCGGCCGCGTCCCCGCCGTCGAACAGCACCTGGACGATCGGCGAGTATGCGGGCGACTCGCGGACCGTGAGCGCCCGGACCACCTGCTCGAACGGGACGTCGGCGTGCTCGAACGCCTCCCGGTCGACGTCGCGAACGTGACGGAGGTGCTGCGTGAAGGTCGCGTCCGGTTCGGCGCGGGTCCGGAGAACGACGAGGTTCTGCCCCCGGTCCAGTGTGGCCGTCGTTCCGACCGCGACCTCCGACGCACCGGAGAGCCGGCTCAGCAGCACG
Organism: Rhodococcus sp. P4_B6; assembly: GCF_056402215.1. Lineage (NCBI taxonomy): Bacteria > Bacillati > Actinomycetota > Actinomycetes > Mycobacteriales > Nocardiaceae > Rhodococcus > Rhodococcus sp. P4_B6. Next base: position 11,608 of record NZ_JBFUHV010000116.1, read on the forward strand.
GCCGCGGCCGCGTGCAGAACGGTGAACGCGGTGGTGCCGTGTTCGTCTGCCAGTGCCCGCACCCCGCGGTGGGTCCGGGCTCCGATCGGGACGTCGACGCGGTCGGTGTTCCCGGACTGCGCGGGCGGCCGGGCCCGATCGGACGGCAGGTTCAGCACTTCGGGCATCCCCGACAGCCGATCGGTCCAGTACGCGAGGTGGTGCGCCTCGCGGCGCCGCCGCTCGCCTTCGCGAGCGGTCGCCTCGTGAACGGTCGCGAGCCGGGCCTGTGGATCCGCCGAGACGAATTCTTCCAGCAGTTCGACGAAGTACCGGTGGTGCCGGCGCAGCGCCGCATCCTCGTACCGGTTCGGGTTGGCCCGGAAATCGACGAAGATCTCCGCCGGCGTCCCGCTCGGATACACGTTGACCAGGAGGTCTTCCACCGGGCCCGAGGTGACGATGTGGTATTCGCCGACCAGGGGGCCGAGCACCACCTCCTGGTGGAACAGCATGACGTTGACCATGGGTCCGTGCAGTTCCGCGACACCGCCCGCGCCGACGTCGCGGCGGATGTCCTCGACGCTGCACCGCTGATGCCGCAACGCGCCCATCAGCTCTCGCCTGACCTGCGACACGAGTTCCGCGACCGTTGCGCTCTCGTCGACGGTGATCGGCAGCGGTGCGACGCTGACCGTCATCCCGCCGGAATTGCGCAGCAGCGACGTGGTCCGCCCGGACATCGGAACGTTCACGAGGACTTCGGTTTTCGCCGTGGCCCGCGACAGGTAGCAGGCGAAGGCCGCGATGATCGTCACGGCCGCCGCGGCGGTCGCCTGGCTGTCGGAACTCTGGATGCCGGACGCGGCCGCCTCGGACAGCAGCACGCTCTCGACCGTGCTCCTGGCGAGTGCGGGTGCGGGTGCGTCGGCCAACGTCGACCCGCCGATTCCCTCGACTCGCTCGGCCCAGTACTCCCGATCGGCCACGAAGCGATCGGACGCCCGGTAGAGGGCGTCGACGTCGTACAGTGCGCGCAGCGTCGCGGCGCGGCTCGGATCCGGTTCACGACCCGCGACCGTGGCCGAATACCGGTGCGCGATGCGGTTGATCAGCGTCATGGCACCGTAGCCGTCGAGCGCGACGTGGTGAATGCGGCTGTACCACAGGTAATGCGCCTCGCCCACGCACAGGATCGACGTCTCGAACAGCCGATCGGCGTCGAGATCGAGTGGGGCCTGGTAGTCCCGGTCCATCCATTCGTGCGCGGCGGCGACCGGGTCGTCGTCGCCGCGAAAGTCGACGAACTCGATGGACGTGTCGGTGGTGTGGTCGACGTACTGCATCGGCCTGCCGTCGACCTCGACGACCTTGAGGAACGGCGACTGGAACTCGCGGGCAACCACGATGGTCTCGCGTCRCAGCAGGTCGATGTCGAGGTTGCCGTGCAACTCCACGTAGTGCGCCACCGAGATGGGCACCGCCGGGTCGAGTTGCTGCGCGAACCACGTGGCACGCTGCGCCGCGGACAGCGGGAATGCGTCCGCGTCCGAATTCTGTGTAGCCGGCTTCCGCGTGTCTGGGGCCTTCACGGTGGGTCCTCCCCGTACGGTATCCCCGACCGTCGACGTCGTGAGCGCGTCCGGATCCTGACTCGCGAATGCGGGAGGCGGTAGTTCTTCCCCGTCCCCCAGGTCGTTCGTTCGYCATCCACAGGGCGCACAGACCCCATAGTCGCACAGCGGCGTGGCCGCATTCAGCCGATTCGGTCGTCGTGGCGCGGGGTGCGATCGGCGCCCAGATACCTCGACAGCACCGGCCCGATGACGGCGAGGGACTGCGGCTCGATCATGTCGTTGTGCCCGCAGTCCACCGGATACTCCGCGATCCGGCCGGTCACCAGCGGTCGCCACTCGTCCACCGACCGGGCGCGGGTGGTGCCGTCGTCTTCGCCGGTCGCGGGGAAGATCAGCAGGTCGCCGTCGTAGACCTGCGGCTCGAACCGATGGACGAGTTCCCGCGAATTCTCGTATCCGGCGTTGATCCGCTCGAGGTGTTCTCCGCGCAGCCCGGAGTCGCTACCCCACGATTCGTTGAGCAGTTGCGCTGCGCGTTCGTACGTGACTTCGCCGTCGGTGGCGACGACGAGGCCCAGCCCGCGGAGCAGATCCCGCATGTCGAGTTTCCCGAACAGCGGGTCCTCGCCGTTGTCGGGATAGCTGTCCATGACGGCGAGGGTCGCGACGTTTTCGCCTGCCCGCTGGAGTTCGACGGCCATCGCGTGGGCGATGACCCCGCCCAGCGACCAACCGAGCAGGTCGTACGGTCCCTCCGGCTGAATGGCCTTCATCTCCTCGACGTACCGGTGCGCGAGTTGCTCGATCGACCGGTACTCGCCGTCCCCGCTGATCGTGGGCAATTGCAGACCGTACGCGCGGCGGTCGGCGGGCAGATACCGGACGAGGCCCGCATACCCCCAGGACAGCCCGATTCCCGGGTGGACGCAGAACAGCGGTCGTCCGGTGCCTTCGGTGCGCAGCGGAATCACCACCGCCAGCGCCTCCGTCACTGCGCCCTCCGCCGACGGCAGTGCGATCCTGCGGGCGAGGCCGGACGGTGTGGGATCGAGGAACATCCACTGCAACGGGATCTTCCGGTCGAGTCGCTCCTGCAAGGCGGCGACCGCCTTCGTGGCCAGCAGAGAGTTGCCGCTCCTCTCGAAGAAGTTGTCGTCGGCCCCGACCCGGTCCACACCGAGCACCTCGGCGAACACGTCCACGACCGCCGCCTCGAGGTCGGTGGCGGGCGGCCGGAAGCGGGTGCCCGACAGGAACTCGGGAGCGGGCAGCGCGGCGCGATCCAGCTTGCCCACCGGCGTCAACGGGATCCGGTCGAGCACGACGATCGCGGCGGGCACCATGTGGGACGGCAGCCGCTCGGCGACGAGGCGGGACAGTTCCGCGGTGTCGACGTCCGCGCCGCCGACCGGCCGCACATAGGAGACCAGGAGCGGTTCCCCGGCCGGCCCGTCCCGGCCGATCGTGACGGCGAACCCGACGTCGGGGTGGGCGGTCAGTGCGGCGTCGATCTCGCCGGGCTCGATGCGGAACCCGCGGATCTTCACCTGGAAATCGCTGCGCCCGACGTATTCGAGGGTGCCGTCGCGGCGCCACCGCACCACGTCGCCCGTGCGGTACATCCGGTCGCCGGGGGCGCCCCAGGGGGCGGCCACGAAACGGGACGCCGTCAGGCCGGACCGGCGGTGATACCCGGAGGCCAGGGCGCGGCCCGAGACGTACAGCTCACCGACCACACCGACCGGCACCGGGCGCAGCCGGGAATCGAGCACGACCTCCGCGACGCCGCGGGTGGGTGCGCCGAGTGTGATCGGGTCGCCCGGCACCAGCGGGTCGCTGATGTTCGACATGATCGTCGTCTCGGTCGGCCCGTAGGCGTTGAACATCCGGCGGCCCGGCGCCCACCGGGCGACGAGTTCGGGTGGGCAGGCCTCACCAGCCACGACCAGAGTCCGCAGCGACTCGAAGCCCAGCGGGTCCATCGACGCCAGCGCGGTCGGGGTGACGAATCCGTGAGACACCCGCTCGTCGCTCAGCAGCGCGGCCAGTTCGGTGCCGCCGTAGATCGTGGGCGGTGCGATCACCAGCGTCGCACCCGCGCAGAACGCCATGACGAGTTCGAAGACGGATGCGTCGAAACTCGGCGACGCGAAGTGCAGCACCCGCGAGCCTCGGGTGACGGCGAGGCGGTCCCGCTCCTCCGCGGCGAGGTTCGCCAGGCCGCGGTGCGTGACGGCCACACCCTTGGGGACGCCTGTGGATCCGGACGTGTAGATGAGATACGCGGGATGCGATTCGTGCAGCGGCGCGGTCCGGTCCGCGTCGGTGACCGGGCCGGGCGACTGCGTCCTGATCCGGTCGGCATCCCGGACGTCGTCGAGCACGATCCAGGTCACGGCGGCGGGCAGCCGATCTCGGTGTTCCCGGACCGTCACCCCCGACACGGCACCCGAGTCGGTGAGCATGTGCTCGATCCGGTCGAGCGGATACCCGGGGTCGACCGGCAGGAACGCGGCGCCCGTGCGGGCGACGGCCCACACCGACAGCACCGATTCGATCGACCTCGACAGGCTCAGCGCGACAGTGGTTCCCGGACCGGCACCCGACTCGATCAGGCGGCGCGCCAGCCGGTTCGAGGTTTCGTCGAGTTCGCGGTACGTGATCGCCCGGCCCCGGTACGACAGCGCGTCGGCGTCCGGGTCGAGTCGGACCGCGGCCGTCAGCAGGTCCGGCAGCAGGACGTTCGATGCGTCGGGTGCTCCGCGCGCCGGGGTGAGCGCCGCGACCTCGTCGGTGCCGAGGATCTCGATGTCGCCGACCGGAATTCCGGGTTGGGCGGTGACGGAGTCGAGGATGCGCACGAACCGTTCCGCGAAACCCAGCACCGTGTCGGCGTCGAACAGATCGGTCGCGTAGTCGATCGCCCCCGTCATGCCGGCCGGGGTGCCGTCGGTGTCGAATCGCTCGTCGAGGATGACCTCGAGGTCCACCTTGACGACGGCGAGGTCGGGATCGAGTCCCTCGACGCTCAGCCCGGGCAACCGCAGCGCGGGATTCTCGGTGTTCTGGAATTCGAGCGACACCTGGAAGAGCGGCGAGTGGGCGGTCGAGCGCACCGGGCCGACGGCGTCCACCACCCGTTCGAAGGGCAGGTCGGCGTGCGCAAAGGCACCGAGATCGGCGTCGCGGACCTGCGCGAGGAGGTCGCGGAACGGCTGCCCCGCCTCGATCGCGGTGCGCAGGGCCAGCGTGCCGACGAACATGCCGACGAGGTCGTCGAGCGCCGCCTCGCCGCGGCCGGCGATCGGGGTGCCGATCGCCACGTCGCCCGTGCCGCCGAGCCGCCCGAGCAGGACGGCGAGTGCGGCGTGCACGATCATGAACTCGGTGGACCGGTGCTCGCGCGCCGCCGCCCGGATCCGCTCGTGCAGCCCCGCGTCGATCGTGAAGCCCACCCGGTCGCCGTGGAACGACTGTTGTGCGGGACGCCGGCGGTCGGTGGGCAGTTCCAGGAGTTCCGGCAGCCCGGCGAGCGCGGACTCCCAGTAGGACAGCTGCCGCGAGATCAGCGACTCGGGGTCGTCCTCCGAACCCAGGAGCCTGCGCTGCCACAGTGTGTAGTCGGCGTACTGGACCGGTAGCGGCGTCCACGCGGGAACGCGACCGTGGGCGCGGGATTCGTACGCGACCATCACATCCCGCACCAGCGGTGCCATCGAGAAGCCGTCGGCCGAGATGTGGTGCACCACGACGGCGAGCACATGGGTCCTGGTGTCGAGGGAGACCGTGTCGAGAGAGACGGTGTCGAGGGAGAACAGGGCGATGCGCAGTGGGACGGCGGCGGCGACGTCGAAGCCGGCCGACACCAGCCGGGTGAGTTCCTCCCGGAGCCGGCCGTCGTCCGCGACCGCGGTCGGCGGGGGCATCGGCGCCGCCGGCGGGAGGATCTCCTGCACCGGTTCGCCGTCACGGAGCGGGAATCGGGTGCGCAGCGACTCGTGCCTGGTCACGACATCCGTGACCGCCAGCCTCAGCGCATCCACGTCGAGGTCGCCGGTGAGCCACACCACCATCGGAATGTTGTAGGCGGGCGAACTCGTGTCGAACTGGTTGATGAACCACATGCGCTGCTGCGCGTAGGACAGCGGGATGCGGGCGGGGCGGTCCCCGGCGGTCAGGGTGGGACGGCCGGACGGACCCGCTGCCGCATGCTCGATGCGCGCGGCGAACGCCTCCACCGTGGGCGCCTCGAACAACGCCCGCACGCTGATGTCGGTGTCGAGCGCGGCGCGCAGGCGGGCCACCGCGCGGGTGGCGCTCAGCGAGTTGCCGCCGAGATCGAAGAATCCGGCATCCGCGCTCACCCGGTCCAGTCCGAGTACCTCCGCGAAGACGCCGGCCACCGTCTCCTGCACCGGGTCGGCCGGTGCCCGGTATTCGGCGGTGCCGACGTCGAATTCGGGGGTGGGCAGGGCCTTGCGGTCGAACTTGCCGACGGCGTTCAGCGGGATCTCGTCCAGCACGGTGATCGACGAGGGAATCATGTGGGCGGGCAGTCTGCTCGCGAGACTGCGGGTGAGGTCGCCGGTGTCGAGGGTGTGCTCGGGGGCGGGTACGACGTAGGACGCGAGGAGCGTGTCGCCGGCCGGGCCGAGGTAGGCGACCGTGACCGCGAACCGGACGCCGGGGACCGCCGCGAGTGTCGTGTCGATCTCGCCGAGTTCGATGCGGAACCCGCGGACCTTGACCTGGAAGTCGCTGCGGCCCAGGTATTCGATGGTGCGCCCGGGGGTCCAGCGCACGACGTCGCCGGTGCGGTACATCCGCTGTCCGGGCCGGCACGGGTCGGCCACGAACCGGGTGGCGGTGAGCCCGGGGCGGCGGTGGTAGCCGCGCGCCAGTCCCGCTCCTGCGAGGTACAACTCGCCCGGAACCCCGGCCGGGACCGGCTGCAACCGGGAATTCAGCACCAGTTCCGTGACACCGCGGATCGGTCCGCCGATGGTGATGCGCTCCCCCGGGGTCTGGGGATCGCTGATGTTGGACATGATGGTGGTCTCGGTCGGCCCGTACGCGTTGTACAACCGGCGTCCCGGCGCCCACCGGGACACGAGTTCGGGTGGGCAGGCCTCGCCGCCGACCGCGACGTCCGCGAACAGATCCAGCCCCGCGGGGTCGAGGGATGCGAGCGCCGCGGTGGTGACGAACGCGTGCGTGACCCGCCGGTCGCGGATCAGCTGGGCGAGTTCGTCGCCGCCGAACACGGTGGGCGGCGCGATCACCATCGTCGCCGCGGCACCGAACGCCTGCAGGTATTCGAACACGGATCCGTCGAAGCTCGGGGTCGAGAAGTGCAGCGTCCGGGACTCCGAGTCCGCCCCGAAACGGGCGAGTTGGTCTTTGGCGAAGTTGTCCAGGCCGCGGTGCGTCACGGTGACGCCCTTCGGCATTCCGGTCGAGCCCGACGTGTAGACGACGTACGCGGCCGAGTCGAGAGTGACCGGTGCCGTGCGGTCGCCGTCGTCGACCGGTGCCGCGGAACCGGCCGCGCACTCGGCGCCGAACTCGGGATCGTCGAGGACGAGCCAGCGCGTGCTCCCGGCCAGCCGGGCACGATGCTCGGACGTCGTCAGTCCGAGAGCGCATTCCGAGTCGGTGAGCATGTGCGCGATGCGTTCGTCGGGATAGTTCGGGTCGACGGGCACGAACACGGCCCCGGCCTTGGCCACCGCCCACACGCACAGCACCGACTCGATCGAACGCGGAACACCCACGGCCACCGACATTTCCGGACCGAGACCGCGGCCGATCAGAACGCGAGCGAGCCGGGTGGACCGCTCGTCCAGCTCCCGGTACGACACCTCGACGTCGCCGGACGACAGGGCGACCGCATCCGGGTCGACCGCGGCGGCGTCGGTGAAGATCTGCGCGAGTGTGCGGACGGACGCGGCCGGGCCACCGCGGACCGGTACCAGTTCCTCGCGTTCCCGCTCGGTGAGCAGCGACAACCGGGCCAGTGGCACGTCGGGTCCGGCGCAGGCGTCGAGCACCCGCACCACCCGGTCGGCGATGTCCTCGACCTCTCCGGGGGCGAACAGGTCGGGGATGTACTCGAACTTCAGGTGCAGGCTCGCCGCCGCCGACGCGACGAGGCTCAGCGGGTAGTGGGCGGCGTCGCGGGCGTCGACGCCGGTGACGCGGAGCCCGGCGATGTCGGTGTCTTCCGACAGCCCGGCCCGGTCCACCGGGTACGACTCGAACACGGTGAGGGTGTCGAACCCGACGCYGGGGCCCGCGGCGTCCCGGATCTCGGCGAGACCCGTGTAGTGGTGGTCGAGCATCGCCGCCTGCTCGGCCTGCACCCGCTCCAGCAACGCGCCGAGCATCTCGTCCGGGCGAAGCGTGACCCGCACCGGCACGGTGTTGATGAACAGCCCGACCATCGTCTCGATGCCGGCGAGTTCCGGCGGCCTGCCGGACACGGTGGCACCGAACACGACGTCGTCGCGTCCGGTGAGCATTCCCAGCACGATGCCCCACGCCGTCTGCAGAATGTTGTTGAGCGTGAGCCCGCGGGTGCGCGCGGATTCGCGCAGCCGGTCGGTCCGGTCCTCGTCGAGGTCGAACACCCATTCCCGCGACACGGTCGACAGTTGCCGCGCCCGGTCCGCGGGGATCAGCAGCGTCGGTTCCTCGACCCCGTCCAGAGTGTCCGCCCAGGCCCGCGCGGACATGCCCCTGTCGCGCCCGCTCATCCACGCCAGGTAGTCGCGGTAATCCCGCACGCGGGGCAGTGGCGAGGGGTCGGCGTCCGTGGCGTACAGCGTGAGCAGTTCCCGGATCATCAGCGGCATCGACCAGCCGTCGAGCAGGATGTGGTGGTTCGTCGACACCAGTCGGCAGTGGCCGCCCGCCGTCCACACCAGCAGGAACCGGATCAGCGGTGCGGTGGCCATGTCGAAGGGGGTGGTCCGGTCGGCGGCCAGCAGTCGCTCGATCTCGGCTTCCGCCGCGTCCGCGTCCAGTCCGCTCACGTCGATCTCCCGCCAGGGCGCGGCAACCCGGCCCGAGACGACCTGCACGGCCCCGCCGTCGGCGTCGTGGCAGAACGCGCTGCGAAGGTTCGGGTGACGGTCGAGGAGCGCGCCTGCCGCCCGGCGCAACCGTGCCGCGTCGACGTCGCCGGCGAGGTCCAGAATCAGCTGGACGAGGTAGGCGTCCACCGACTCGTCGGCCAGTTCGGCGTGGAACAGCATGCCCGCCTGCAACGGCGACAACGGCCAGACGTCGGTCATCGCCGGGTACCGGCGTTCGAGGTCGTCGATCGCGCTCTGGCCGAGTCGGACGAGGTTCAGGTCGGACGGGGTGAAGCCGCCGCCACCCGACCTTGTGTGCTCGGACAGGGCCTCCAGCGCCCGCACCCACAGTCGCGCGAGTTCGCCGACGTCCTCCGCCGCGATCACCCCAAGGGGGAACGACCACGTCGCGGTGAGTACCGGGCCRGCGGCGGTGTCGGTGGTTCTGGCGTTCACGTCGACGACGGCCGCCGCGGGCAACCCGGAGTTCGCGGCGGCGGCGAGTCCCGCGTCGGAGACCGGCATCCAGTCGCCGCCGGGGGCGGTGCCCGCCCCGAGCCTGCCGAGGTAGTTGAAACTCACTTGCGGACTCGCCTGCGCCGACAGTTCCCGGGCCGTGTCGTCGTCGAGGTACCGGAGAAGCCCGAACCCGATGCCGTGGTCGGGGATCGAGTGCAGCCGCTCCTTCACCGCCTTGACCGCATCGCCGCCGGCGGGGCCCGATGCGAACGCCTCCTCGACGTCCACACCGTCGAGGTCGAGGCCCACCGGGAAGATCGTGGTGAACCAGCCGACCGTGCGGGCCAGATCGGCGCCGGGGACCACGTGTTCCTCACGACCGTGCCCTTCGAGATTCACGAGCGCGGCGGAAGACTCGACCCCGCGGCGGCGGCGCCACCGGACGAGCGCCAACGCCAGCGCCGTCAGCAACCCGTCTGCCACGTTCCCGTGGAACGCCTGCGGGAGCGACGTCAACAGCGTCTCCGTGACGGCGACGGGAAGCTGGACATCGACGTCGGAGGTCTGGACGTCGGCCGGGGTCAGCGGCCGCGACCCCAGCGGCGGGTCGGGGGTGTCGAGCATGTGCCGCCACAGGCCGAGTTCGTCTGTGCGAGATGGTTCCTGCGCCACGTCGGTTAGTGCGTGCGCCCACGTGCGCATCGACGTTCCGGTGGCGGGCAGGGCGGCTGCCTCACCGGACAGCACCCGGGCGCAGGCGAGGGCGAGATCGGGGACGAGGATGCGCCACGACACGCCGTCGACCACCACGTGATGGGCGACGATCAGCAAACGTCCCGCCGTGGCGGGTTCCTCGGTGCTCGCGAACCAGACCGCCTGCACGATCACGCCCGACTCCGGGTCCAATCGGCCTGCGGCGGAGTCCAATTCGCGGGACGCGGCGTCAGTGAACGAGTCCGCGGCGCCGAGCGGCACCGTGCGCACCACGTCGGCCGCCCGCACCCACCCGGGCGGCGCGGTCGCCATCGTCCAGTTGGGCTGCGCCGCCGTCCAACCGACCCGGTCGCTGCGGTACAGGCGGGCGCGCAGCATGTCGTGCCGGTCCAGGACGGCCTGCATCGCCGCCGTCAGCGTGTCCTGGTCCAGTTCGGCGGGGGTCGTGAACAGCGCCGCCTGCGAGTACCGCCGGAAGTCGCCGTCCCGGCTCAGCATCCAGCGCACGATCGGGGTCAGCGGGAACTCGCCGACGCCGCCGCCGGGCAACTCTTCGAGCGTGATCGTCTCCTCCCCCGACGTGGCGACCTCCGCGAGCGCGGCAACCGTCTTGCGTTCGAACACGTCCCGCGGGGTGATCACCACCCCGGACGCCTTCGCCCGGGTGACCAGCTGGATCGACATGATCGAGTCGCCGCCGACCGCGAAGAACGAATCGTCGACGCCCACCGTGTCGAGGCCGAGGACCTCGGCGAACAGGCCGGCGAGGATCCGTTCCGTCTCCGTCGCCGGTGCGCGGCCGAGCGACACCTGCCGGCCGTAGTCCGGTTCGGGCAGCGCCCGGCGGTCGAGTTTGCCGTTCACGGTGAGGGGCAGGGCGTCGAGCACCACCACGGCGGCGGGCACCATGTGCGCCGCCAGCCGGCCCCCGACCGTGTCGACGATCCCGGCGGGGTCCAGCACCCGGCCCGCCTCGGGCACCACGTAGCCCACCAGGCGCTCGTTCCGAGCCAGCACCACCGACTGCGCCACACCGTCGCAGGCGAGGAGCGCCGATTCCACCTCGCCGAGTTCGATGCGAAACCCCTTGACCTGAACCTGGAAGTCGTTGCGGCCCAGATAGTCCAGCTGCCCGTCTCTGTTCCACCGGCCGAGGTCGCCGGACCGGTACATCCGGGATCCGGGTGTGTACGGGTCGGCCACGAACCGCGTCGACGTGAGCGTGAACCGGCCCAGGTATCCGCGGGACACCTGCGCGCCGGACACGTAGAGTTCGCCGACCACTCCCGGCGGCACCGGGTGCAGGCGGGAGTCGAGCACGTGCACGCGCAGTCCGGGCAGGGCCCGGCCGATCACGGACGCCGACGCGGACGCGGCGAGTTCCCCGTCCAGCGGCAGGTGGCTGACGTGCACGGTGGTTTCGGTGATGCCGTACATGTTCACGAGCACCGGGACGGTGTCTCCGTGTCGCGTGTACCAGCGGGTGAGCTGCCCCAGGTCGAGGGCCTCGCCGCCGAACACCACCACGCGGAGGGCCAGTTCGGTGCCGCCGGCAACCCGGTCCGCCTCGGCGAGTTGGTAGAAGGCGGTGGGGGTCTGATTCAACACGGTGACGTTCTCGTCCCGCAGCAGTCGCAGGAACGCGTCGGGTGAGCGGGTGGTGAAGTAGTCGACCACCACCAGCCTGCCGCCGTGGAGCAGCGCACCCCACAACTCCCAGACGGAGAAGTCGAATGCCGCCGAGTGGAACATGGTCCACACGTCGGCGGCGTCGAAGCCGAACAGCGGCTGCGTGTGCGCGAACAGGGTGGCGACGTTGCGGTGCGACACCTGAACGCCTTTCGGCTGTCCCGTCGAGCCGGAGGTGTAGATGACGTACGCCACCGCGTCGGGGTGCAGGGGTCCCCGCCGGTCCTGGTCGGTCACCGGCAGCGGCGACGTGCGGCCCAGTTCGGCCACCGTCTCCGGGCCGTCGACGAGGACGACCGGGACGCCGCTCGCGCGGACCGCGCCGGATTCGACCACGGTGGTCAGCACGCATACCGGCCGGGCGTCGGCGAACACGAACGCGAGTCGCTCCGCCGGATACGTGACGTCGACCGGTACGTAGCCGGCCCCCGACTTCACCACCGCGAGCAGCGCTACCACCAGGTCCACCGACCGTGCGGCGGCGACGGCCACCAGGGTCTCGGGGCCCGCGCCGCGCGCGATCAGCAACCGCGCCAGGCGATTCGCCCGGGTGTCCAGTTCTTCGTACGTGAGCGACGCGCCTTCGCAGACGACAGCGGTCGCGTCGCGGGACCGCTCCGCGGCCCGCTCGAAGAGTTCCACCAGCGTCGCGTGCGCCCCGATCGGTTCGGCGAGCGCGGGCAGCACCGACTCCCGCTCCGCCGGGTCCAGGATGTCGATGTCCCCCACCGGGAGCGCCCCGGCCGCGGCGATCGATTCGAGCACCCGCAGGAACCGTTCCCCGAACCGCGTCACCGTGTCGCGGTCGAGCACGTCCGTCGCGAACCGCAGCCCGGCGGCGAGTCCGGCGGGTGCGCCGTCCTCGTCGACCTGCTCGGCGACGCTCAGTTCCAGGTCGAACTTCGCGACACGAAGATCCACGTCGAGCGAGTCGACGGTGAGTCCCGGCAGCTCGAGGTGGGTGCCCTCCGCGTTCCGGAATTCGATGAGCACCTGGAACAGCGGGGTGTGCGACGTGGACCGCTCGGGGGCGAGGTGGTCGACGAGCCGCTCGAACGGGATGTCCGCGTGCTCGAACGCCCCGAGATCCGCGGCCCGGACCGCGGTCAGGACCTCACCGAACGACGCCCGCGGGTCCACCACCGTCCGCAGGACGAGCGTGTTGACGAACATGCCGACCACGTCGTCGAGTACCGCCTGCCCGCGGCCGGCGACCGGCGTTCCCATCGTGACGTCGCCGGTGCCCGACAACCGCGACAGCAGCACGGCGAACGCCGCGTGCACGGCCATGAACAGCGTCGAATTGTGTTGGGCCGCCATCATGTTCAGAGACCGGTGCAGTCGCGCCGGCACGTCGAACTCGACGACGTCCCCGCGGTACGACCGCTGGGCCGGCCGCGGCCGGTCGACCGGGATCTGCAGCACCTCGGGCGCGCCGGACAGCGTGTCCGTCCAGTAGCCCAGTTGCCTGGACATCACCGAGTCGGGATCGTCCACCGCGCCGAGGACGTCCCGCTGCCACACGCTGTAGTCGGCGTACTGCACCGCCAGCGGCGTCCAGCCGGGTGTCTCCCCCACGGTCCGGGCGGTGTACGCGAGCATGACGTCGCGGGCCAGCGGCATCATCGAGAATCCGTCGGCGGCGATGTGGTGCACGACGATGGCGAGGACGTGCTGTTCGGGTTCCAGTTCGAACAGCCGTGCGCGGAAAGGAATTTCGTGACTCACGTCGAAACCCGTGCCGATCAGTGCCGCGACGGCGTCCCGCAGCGCACGGTCACCGGACACGGGCACCGGGTCGAGGCCGGGGGTCGCCGGCCCGGGATCGACGATCACCTGGTGCGGTCCGTCGACCGACCCGGGGAACACGGTGCGCAGCGATTCCTGCCGCTCCACGACGTCGCCGACCGCCGCGTGCAGGGCGGGGCGGTCGAGGGCGCCGGTCAGTCGCAGGGCGATCGGGATGTTGTAGGCGGGCGAGGACGTGTCGAACTGGTTGACGAACCACATCCGCTGCTGCGCCAGCGACAGCGGTATCCGGTCGGGGCGCGGCCCGGCGGAGAGCGCCACCGACGGCGTCCTCGCCGACGCGGCCGAATCGATCCGGACCGCCAGATCGGCCACCACGGGCGCATCGAACAGGATGGCCACCCCGATCCCGGCGTCGAGGGCGGAGTTGATGCGCGCGACGGCCCGGGTGGCGCTGAGCGAGTCGCCGCCGAGGTCGAAGAAGCTGTCGTCCGCACCGACGCGCGGGGCGCCGAGCACCTCGGCGAACACGTCCGCGACGGCCTCCTCGACCGGAGTGGTGGGTGCCCGGTAACCGAGGGTCGCCGTTACGAATTCCGGCGCGGGCAGCGCCTTCCGGTCCAGTTTGCCGACCGGGGTCAGCGGGATCTCGTCGAGAACCACCACGGCCGCGGGCACCATGTACTTCGGCAGGATGCGGCCCGCGAACGCGAGCACGTCCGGCGCCGCCACCTCCTCGCCGTCGTGCGGCAGGACGTACGACACGAGCGCCGTGTCGCCCAGCGGCCCCGGCCTGCCGAGGGTCGCGGCGAAGTCGAGGTGCGGGTGGGTGGTGAGCACGGAATCGATCTCCCCCAGTTCCACACGCTGACCGCGGATCTTCACCTGGAAGTCGCTGCGCCCGAGGTACTCGAGGGTGTGGTCGCGACGCCACCGCACGACGTCGCCCGTGCGGTACATCCGGCCACGGCCGTAGGGGTTGGCGACGAACCGCTCCGCGGTGAGCGCCGCGCGCCGGTGGTACCCGCGGGCCAGAGCCGTTCCCGCGATGTACAACTCGCCGGGCACCCCGGCCGGAACGGGCTGCAGCCGGGCGTCGAGGACGGACAGTGCGATGCCGCGGACGGGGCTCCCGATCGTGACCGGTTCTCCCGGCGCCATCGGTACGCTGAAGGTGGTGAGGACGGTCGCCTCGGTGGGGCCGTAGCCGTTGAACATCGCCCGGTCCGCGCCCCACGTGGCCACCAGTTCGTCGCCGACGGCGTCGCCGGCCACGACGAGCGCCTCGAGGTGCTCGATGCCGTCGCGCTCCACGGTGGCCAGGACGGCCGGGGTGATGCAGGCGTGGGTGACCCGTTCGCGGCGCAGCAGGTCCGCGAGTTCCGCACCGCCGTAGACGTCTGGGGGCGCGATCACGAGCGTCGCCCCCGCCGCGCACGACTGGACGAGTTCGAGGATGGCCACGTCGAAACTGGGTGAACAGATGTGCAGGCACCGGGAATCCGGCGACACGGTGTAGTGCTCGGTCTGCTCGGTGAGCAGGTTCGCCAGACCGCGGTGGGTGACGACGACACCCTTCGGTCTGCCGGTGGACCCGGACGTGTAGATCGCGTAGGCGGCGTGGTCGACGTCGAGCACCGACCGGCGGTCCAGGTCGGTGACGCGGGCCGGGGAGGCGGCGGACCAGGTGCGCTCGAAGTCCGGATCGTCCAGCACCAGCCACGGCACGGAGCCGGGCAGCCGGTGCCGGTGCGCCGACGTCGTCACCCCCAGTGCCGCACCGGAATCGGCCAGCATGTTCTCGATGCGATCGGCGGGATAGGTCGGGTCGACGGGAACGAACGCGGCTCCGGTCTTGGCGACCGCCCACACCGCGGGCACCGATTCCGGTGATCGGGGCAGCCCGAGCGCCACGAACGTCTCCGGCCCTGCACCCTGTTCGATCAGCACGCGGGCCAGCGCGCTCGACCGCTCGTCGAGTTCCCGGTAGCTCGTCCCCTGTCCGTCGAAGACGAACGCGGACGCGTCCGGCCGGTTCCCGGCAGAGGCCGTGAGTAGCTCGGGCAGCGTCCTCGGCGGCCCGGCGGGGGCACCGCACACCGCGGTGTACTCCTGCAGTTCGGCCTCCGACAGCAGGGTCAGGTGCGCGAGCGGGGTGTCGATATCGGACAGCAGGATCTGCACGACACGTGCGACGCGGGCGGCCACCGACTCCGCGAACTCGCTGCCGAAGACGTTCGGCTGGTACCGCAGTCGCAGGTGCAGTGCCGTGTCGACGTGCGCCATCAGGGTGAACGGATAGTGGGTGGAGTCGATCCCCTCGATCCCGGCGACGTGCATGCCGCCGATGTCGGTGTCTTCCGACAGCCCCATCCGGTCCACCGGATACGACTCGAACACGGTGAGCGTGTCGAACGCGGCACCCTCCCCGACGGCGCGCTGGATCTCGGTGAGTCCCAGGTAGTGGTGATCGAGCAGGGCCGATTGTTCGCGTTGGAAGCGCTGCAGCAGTTCGGCGAGCGTCTCCTCCCTGCGCAGGCGCAGCCGGACGGGCACCGTGTTGATGAACAGCCCGACCATCGACTCGATCCCCGCGACCGCCGGTGGGCGGCCGGACACGGTGGCGCCGAACGTCACGTCTTCCCGGGTGCCGAGCGTGGTCAGCACCAGCCCCCACGCCACCTGGACGAGGGTGTTCATCGTCAGCCCGCGCTCGCGTGCGAGGGCCTCGAGCGCGCGGGTCTTCTCCTCGCCCACCTCGAGGCGCACGTCCTCGGGTTCGGCGAAGGACTGTTCGCCGTGCGCCGCGGGCGCCACGAACGTCGGCTCGTCCGCGCCGGCGAGGGCGGACACCCAGGCGGCCGTGGACCGTTCGTGGTCCTGCCTGCCGATCCACTGCAGGTAGTCGCGGTAGGGCGTGACGCGGGGCAGTGCGGTCGGGTCGCCGTCCGTGGCGTACAGAACGAGCAGGTCCTTGATCACCAGCGGCGTCGACCAGCCGTCGAGGAGGATGTGGTGATGGGTGAGCACCAGCCGGTACCGGTCGGGTGCGGTGCGCAGCAACGTGAATCGGAGCAGCGGGGCCTCGGACATCTCGAACGGGACGGCGCGGTCGGCGGCGAGGAACGCGCTGTCGTCGAGGTCTGAGAGATCGACGTCGGTCCACGGCGCGGTCGCCGAATCGAGTACCACCTGCACCGGTCCGTTGCCGGTGTCGGCGAACGCCACGCGGAGATTCGCGTGCCGGTCGAGCAGGCCCTGCGCGGCACGGCGCAGCCTCGCCGGGTCGACGGTGCCGCGCAGGTCGAGGACCAACTGCACCTGATAGGCGTCGAGGCGATGCTCGGACAGCTGGGCGTGGAACAGCAGACCCGCCTGCAGCGGGGACAGCGGCCAGATGTCGGCGAAGTGCGGGTAGGTGCGCCCCAGCCGGTCGATGTCGGTCTGCCCGATGGACACCAGGTCGAGGTCGGACGGGGTCAACCCGCCCGCGCCGGGCCGGTTCGCGTACTCGGCGAGTGCTGTGAGCGCCCGCACCCACAGCGCGGAGAGCTCTTCCACGTCCTCGGCGGCGAGCACACCGGTGGGGTACGACCACGTCGCCGTCAGCACCGGCGCCCCGTCGCGGACCGTGGTCGCGGCGTTGATATCCACGACCCAAGCGGCGGGCATCTCGTGGTTCTGGGTTCCGCCGAGGTCCCCGCTGTCCGCGACCGGCAGCCAGGGCACGTCGCCTGTGCTCGTCGCCACCCGGCCGAGGTAGTTGAAACTCAGCTGCGGCGGCCGGAATCGGCGCAGTCCCGCGGAGTCGCCGGGGTCCAGGTACCGCAGCATGCCGTACCCGATGCCGTGATCGGGAATGGCGAGGAGTTGTTCCTTGACCGCCTTGATCGCGGCCCCGGCCGCGTCGTCGGCGGTCGCGGCCCCGGCC
>NZ_JBFUHV010000117.1:0-28454 GCF_056402215.1 Rhodococcus sp. P4_B6
TCCGGCTGCAGCGCGCGGATTCTCACCGCCCCCGAGATCGACTCCGCCGCGCTGCAGATCAGTCGCGGCGTCGACCCGAAAACCTTCACGCAGACGTGGAAGCAGGCGCCGCTGCCCGGAGTGTGCAACACCGGCTACGGCGTCGACCCGCGGTACCTGACGAGAGATCTGCTCGCGAAGCTGTGGGTTCCGTCGAGCCTCGGCACGACGGTGACGATCCGTCTCCGCCCCAGCGGGTACGACGGCCAGGTGAAGATCGGTGCGGCCTGCCGGGTGACCACCCGGACGATGCCCGCGCCGCTCGCGATTCCCGGGCTCGTCTCGATGCAGGGCAGGCACAAGGACGGGCTGCTGTCCAATCTCCCCCTCGCGATGTCGGACCTCGACGACGTGATGCCGTTGACCGACATGTCCGTCGAGGAACTGCGCGCCTTGCAGTTGCCACCGGCGGGGTGCGGCCAGCTCATCGGTTCCGACGACTACGGCCACGGAATCACCGCCCGCATCGCAGGTCCCGGCGTCGGCATGGTCTATGTGGCGGGCGAGCTGTACCTCGCCCAGCAACTGGTGTTCCGCGCCGTTGCAACAGGTGCCCGGGTGCTCATCCACACCGATCGGCCCGACGCGTGGTCGTCGTTGATCGACTCCATCGCCACGCCTGACCGGTTGCGCATCGCGGGTCACAACCCGCAGTCCGACAATAGGTTCAACACGGTGGTGTTCGACGGCGTCAACGCGCTGCCGCCCCGCGCCGGGGTCACAGCGATCTACCTGTACGGGGAGCCGAGTCAGTGGCCCGGCGCCGAACCGGACCTGTCCATCGTCCAGCCGAATGCTCTCGGCGACCGGATTCTTCTGTCGACGGGAGGGACGAGCATCGAACTGATGCTGGTCACGATCTCGTCCGAGACTGCGTTCATCGGCCGCCCGCGCGCGGTGGAGGAGTACCCGCCCGCCTACCAGTACTAGCCGGGGTACGGCGCGGTCTCGCGCTGCACCCGGACCGCGTCGGCCCACCACACCAACTGGGCCAGCATGCGGTCCGCCGAGTCGATGGCGGCGCCGTCGGTGGTCTGCCCCTGGTCGTCGAATCTCTTGCGCACCCGGTGGAAGCTCACACTCTGCCGGACCGACACCATGTGCAGTTCCGCCACCACCTGGCGTAGCTGTTCGGTGGCCCGGAGCCCGCCGGCCAGCCCACCGTACGACACGAAACCGATGGGCTTCGAACGCCATTCGTGTTTGAGACTGTCGAACGCGGTCTTCAGCGCCGCAGGGTAGCCGTGGTTGTATTCGGAGGTGACGGCCACGAATCCGTCGGCTCGGCCCACCCGCTCGCGGAATTCGTCCGTCACCGGGGAATCGCCGAGATCCTGCGGCAACGGCGTGTCGGCGAGGTCGATGACCCCCACGTCCAGTCCCGGGTAGGCGCGCGCACGTTCGGCGAACCAGCCGGCGACGACGGGAGCGATCCGGCCCACTCTGACGGACCCGATGATGATCTCGAGTCGGACGGGCTCGACTGCGGTCATGAACACACTCCTTCTTTCCGGGGCAATCCTGGAGGTCGACGATCCGGCTTCAGTCGCCGCAGCAGCCGCCGGGCACGGTCCGAACGTCCCGGGTGATCTGGTTGCGTGCCGCCAGATCCGCGTCTTCGGGGTAGTCGACCCGCACCAGGGACAGTCCGTGCGCGGGGGCCACCAGAATCGAACTCGACCGCGACTTCTCGCGGAGGAGACCCTCGATCCAGCCGAGATCGCGCCTGCCCTCCCCCACGGCGAGAACCGCACCGACGAGACTGCGCACCATCGACCAGCAGAACGCGTCGGCGCTGACGAAGGCGGTGAACACGTCGCCGTCGCGTTCCCAATCGAAACGCTGGAGATCGCGGACCGTGGTGGCCCCTTCCCGGCGTTTGCAGAACGCCGCAAAGTCGTGCAGTCCCAGCAGCATCGCGGACGCCGAGCGCATGAGTTCGAGGTCGAGGACCTTCGGATACGACACGGTGTCCCTCGCTCGGAGCGGGTCGGCACCGTAGACCGCCGATGTCAGGCGGTACTCGTAGTGCCTCCGCATCGCGGAGAACCGTGCATCGAAGTGTTCGGGCGCGAAGGAGATCCGCTTGATCCGCACGTCCTTCGGCAGAAAGCGCGCGAGCCTGCGGACCAGCCGGGACGGGTCTTCCGGCAGGGCGTCGACCGGAACGTCGACGTGCGCGACCTGACCGGTGGCGTGGACGCCGGCGTCGGTCCGCCCCGCCACCGTGAGCTGCAACGGCGTGCGCAGGACGGCGCCGAGCTTCTCCTCGATCTCCCCGCACACCGTGCGCAGGCCGTTCTGGCGGGCCCACCCGGAGAAATCGGTTCCGTCGTACGCGATGTCCAGGCGCAAGCGACGGGTCTCATACGAAACGGGCCCGCCGTCCCCCGGGGGGACGACGGGCTCGTTCGATTCAGCGTGTGCCGAAACCAAGTGGACTAGTCCTTCTTGGCCTCTTCGGCCTCGGGAGCGTCGGCCGCGGTGGCGGTCTCGTCCTCGATGGCCTCGACGACGGCGTCAGCGTTCTCGACCTCGGCGTCGGTTGCCTCGGCCTCGACGGCCTCGACGACGTTCTCCTCGGCGGGAGCAGCAGCCGGCGCATCCTGCGATGCCTTCACGCGACGAGCACGGTCGGCCTCGGAGGTGACGGTCTTCTCCTTGACGAGCTCGATGATCGCCATCGGCGCGTTGTCACCCTTGCGGGGGACCGTCTTGATGATGCGGGTGTAGCCGCCGTCACGATCGGCGTAGAACGGGCCGATCTCCGCGAACAGGGTGTGCACGACATCCTTGTTGCGGATGACCTTCAGAACCTCGCGACGGTGAGCCAGGGTTCCGGCCTTGGCGTGCGTGACGAGCTTCTCGGCGTACGGGCGCAGGGCCTTGGCCTTGGACTCCGTGGTGGTGATGCGGCCGTGCTCGAAGAGCGCGGTAGCCAGATTGGCGAAGATCGCCTTCTGGTGCGAAGCCGACCCGCCGAAGCGAGCACCCTTCTTGGGCTTGGGCATGATGATCTCCTAGTAAAGGACCGTGAGCTACAGCTGTTCGGTCTCGGCGTAGTCCTCGGTGCCCTCGGCATCACCGAAGGAACCGGCGTCCGTGTCGCTCCACGTTCCGGTGGCGGCGTCGTAGCCGGCAACGGTGGTGGGATCGAAGGACGCGGGGCTGTCCTTGAGGGCCAGGCCGAGCGAATGCAGCTTGACCTTCACCTCGTCGATGGACTTCTGTCCGAAGTTGCGGATGTCGAGCAGATCGGACTCGGTACGGCCGACAAGCTCACCGACGGTGTGAACACCTTCGCGCTTGAGGCAGTTGTAGGAACGGACCGTCAGGTCCAGGTCCTCGATGGGCAGTCCGAACGAAGCGATGTGATCGGCCTCGGCGGGCGAGGGTCCGATCTCGATGCCTTCTGCTTCGACGTTCAGCTCACGGGCCAGGCCGAAGAGCTCAACCAGGGTCTTGCCCGCCGAAGCGAGCGCGTCCCGAGCGGTGATGGAGTTCTTGGTTTCCACATCGAGCACGAGCCGATCGAAGTCGGTGCGCTGCTCGACGCGGGTGGCCTCCACCTTGTAGGTGACCTTGAGCACCGGCGAGTAGATCGAGTCGACCGGGATACGGCCGATCTCGGCGCCGGACGCCTTGTTCTGGACGGCGGGGACGTAGCCGCGACCGCGCTCGACGACGAGCTCGATCTCCAGCTTTCCCTTGTCGTTCAGGGTGGCGATGTGCAGATCCGGGTTGTTCACGGTGACGCCGGCCGGGGGCACGATGTCGCCTGCGGTCACAGCGCCGGGGCCCTGCTTGCGGACGTACATGGTGACCGGCTCGTCCTCTTCGGAGCTCACGACGAGACCCTTGAGGTTCAGGATGATGTCGGTGACATCTTCCTTCACACCGGGAACTGTGGTGAACTCGTGCAGAACGCCGTCGATGCGGATGCTGGTGACAGCAGCGCCGGGAATCGACGAGAGCAGCGTACGGCGGAGCGAATTGCCGAGTGTGTACCCGAAGCCTGGCTCGAGGGGCTCGATGACGAACTTCGAGCGGTTGTCAGCGATGACCTCTTCGGTCAGCGTGGGTCGCTGAGAAATGAGCATTGGATTTCCTCCTGTACGGGCGTCCGCTATTTGACGCCCACGATGGGAAAGGCACTTCGTGCCCGTGCGCCTTTCCGGTAGTCGGTACTACCGGAAAGGCGCACGAGCCGACAGGCCTACTTCGAGTAGTACTCGACGATGAGCTGTTCCTGCAGAGGAACGTCGATCTGCGCACGCTCGGGAAGCTGGTGAACCAGAACCCGGAGACGTCCACCGACAACCTGCAGCCAACCCGGGATCGGGCGATCGCCCTGGGTCTCGCGCGCAACCTGGAAGGGAAGCGTCGACAGCGACTTGTCCTTGACATCGATGATGTCGTACTGCGAGACGCGGTAGCTGGGGATGTCGACCTTCTTGTTGTTCACGAGAAGGTGACCGTGCGTGACCAGCTGACGGGCCTGGCGGCGGGTGCGAGCCAGTCCGGCGCGGTACACGACGTTGTCGAGACGCGACTCCAGGATGCGGAGCAGGTTCTCACCGGTCTTACCGGGGCGGTTGTTCGCCTCCTTGTAGTACAGGCGGAACTGCTTCTCCATGACGCCGTAGGTGAAGCGAGCCTTCTGCTTCTCCTGCAGCTGGAGCAGGTACTCGCTCTCCTTGATCCGCGCGCGGCCGTGCTGGCCCGGCGGGTAGGGACGACGCTCGAACGCCTGGTCGCCTCCAACGAGGTCGACGCGCAGACGACGCGACTTGCGGGTGATGGGTCCGGTATAACGTGCCATTTTTTTCTACCTATCCTTCCCGCTAGACCCGACGCCGCTTGGGCGGACGGCAGCCGTTGTGCGGCTGGGGGGTGACATCGGAGATGGTGCCGACCTCGAGGCCTGCGGCCTGAAGCGAGCGGATCGCGGTCTCACGGCCGGAGCCGGGGCCCTTGACGAAGACGTCGACCTTCTTGACGCCGTGCTCCTGCGCCTTGCGGGCTGCGTTCTCTGCGGCCAGCTGGGCGGCGAACGGGGTCGACTTACGCGAACCCTTGAAGCCGACGTGTCCCGAGGACGCCCAGGAAATCACGTTTCCGGCGGGGTCCGTGATGGACACGATGGTGTTGTTGAACGTGCTCTTGATGTGAGCGGCGCCGTGCGGGACGTTCTTCTTGTCCCTGCGACGCGCCTTCTGGGTCTTCTTCGGACCGGTGCCACGTGACTTGGGGGGCATTACTTCGCCTTCTTCTTGCCTGCAATGGTGCGCTTCGGACCCTTACGGGTGCGGGCGTTGGTCTTGGTGCGCTGACCACGCACGGGCAGACCACGACGGTGGCGCAAGCCCTGGTAGCAGCCGATCTCGATCTTGCGTCGGATGTCGGCCTGGACCTCGCGGCGAAGGTCACCCTCGACCTTCAGCGACTCCTCGATGTACTCGCGGAGCTTGGCCAGATCCTCGTCCGAGAGATCCTTGCTCCGCAGATCCGGGCTGACGCCGGTGGCGTCCAGGATCTCCTTGGAGCGGGTACGGCCGATGCCGTAGATGTAAGTAAGTGCGATCTCCATCCGCTTTTCACGGGGAAGATCGACACCTGCGAGACGTGCCATGTCGGCATTCCTATCGGTGTGCGGAGGTCTGCTCCCAGTCCATCCCCTGTGCCTCTTCAAACGTCGGCGGTCTCGCGACCGGCGATGCTTCAACTAACTCAGTGGGGCCCCGGCCTCCGTGCCGGGGGTGAACCAGTACCTGCTCGAGAGCCGTGGGTACTGGCTGGTGCTGGGAGGTCATCTTTGCTTGTTGCCAAGCAGATCCTCGAAAAGCGGAGATCTAGCCCTGACGCTGCTTGTGGCGCAGGTTCTCGCAGATCACCATGACCCGGCCGTTACGACGGATCACCTTGCACTTTTCGCAGATCTTCTTGACGCTCGGCTGAACCTTCACGTCTTCTGATCTCCTGTTTTGTGGCAGCCCACTACGCAGATCCGCAGCGGACGTACTTCTCCCCGACCTGGTCGGGCGGGGAAGCTTTTACTTGTACCGGTAAACGATGCGTCCGCGCGACAAGTCGTAGGGCGACAGCTCCACGACAACGCGATCTTCCGGGAGGATGCGAATGTAGTGCTGACGCATCTTTCCGCTGATGTGGGCGAGAACCTTGTGGCCGTTCTCGAGCTCAATGCGGAACATCGCATTGGGCAGCGGCTCGACTACTCGTCCCTCGACCTCGATGGCCCCGTCTTTCTTAGCCATATCCTCCGCGATCCATGTGGTTTGGCGTGCTTATTGCATCTGTTTCCGTTACCGTGGCGCCCAATGGGATCTTCACCGGCCGAAACATGAACAATCCGGATCGAATCCGGCACTGGGCACGCAGACAACCGGCACGCATAGCGCACCGTTGATCCATGTTACGGGAAATTGCTCACCAGGCCAAATGCGGTCCCCGGCGGACCCGCCCGCCCGGCGAGAATTCCGCTTCCGAACCCCACCGGTCACGACTCGAAGGATGGTGTGCGTGCGCGCCCTGGTACAGCGAGTGACGTCCGCGTCGGTCCGGGTCGACGGCGACGAGGTGGGACGGATCACTCCCCCGGCCGGCGGCCACGGGCTGCTCGTCCTGATCGGCGTCACCCACACGGACGACGCGGCGAAGGCGGCTCTGCTCGCGAAGAAGGTGTGGACCATGCGCATCCTGGAGAACGAGCAGTCCGCCGCCGACCTCGACGCCCCGGTGCTCGTCGCCAGTCAGTTCACGCTGATGGCGGACACCCGCCGGGGCAGGCGCCCGTCCTGGTCCGCCGCGGCGCCGAGGCCCGTGGCGGAACCACTGGTGGACGAATTCACCGGCGCCCTGCGCGAGCTGGGCGCCACCGTCGAGACGGGTGTGTTCGGCGAACACATGGAGATCAGCCTCGTCAACGACGGTCCGGTGACGCTGCTGATCGACGTGTAGGCCCGCGCCCGCGGGCGCTCGCTACTCCGGACGCAGGGTGAGGATGCGCGGCCCGTCCTCGGTGACCGCGACGGTGTGCTCCCAATGCGCGGCACGAGTGCCGTCCGTGGTGACGACGGTCCAATCATCCTCGAGGACAACGGTATCCGTGGTCCCGAGGGTCAGCATCGGTTCGATCGCGAGAACGGATCCGACCACCAGCTGGGGTCCCTTGCCCGGGGCTCCCTCGTTGGCGAGGAACGGCTCCATGTGCATTTCGCGGCCGATGCCGTGACCGCCGTAACCGTCGACGATGCCGTACTTGCGGTCGTGCGCGACCTCGGCGGCGCGGGTACCGAGTTCGATGGCATGCGAGATGTCGGTGAGCCGGTTGCCGGCCAGCATGGCCGCGATGCCCGCCTCCATCGACAGCCGGGTGGCCTCGCTGAGTTGCTGGTCCGCTTCGATGATGTCGCCGACACCGAAGGTCCACGCAGAATCGCCGTGCCAGCCGTCGAGAATGGCGCCGCAATCGATGGAGACGAGGTCTCCCTCGGCGAGAATGTCTTCTGCCGAGGGAATCCCGTGCACCACGCGATCGTTCACGGACGAACAGATCGACCCGCTGAACCCGTGGTAGCCCTTGAACGACGGCACGGCGCCTGCGCCGCGGATGACCGACTCGGCCACCTCGTCGAGTTCGAGCGTGCTCACACCCGGCTTCGCCGCTTCGCGGACCGCGACGAGAGCCGCACCGACGATGGCACCGGCGGCCGCCATCGCGTCCAGCTCGCCCGCGGTCCGGAACGGAACGACCTTGCGTTTACGCCCGAAGCCCATTACTTGCCCAGCGCTGCCAGTGCGCGAGCGTTGACCTCGTCGACCTCACCGAGGGCGTCGACGGTCACCAGCTGCTCCTTGTAGTAATCGAGCAGCGGCGCGGTCTCCTCGCGGTACACCCGGAGCCGGTTGCGGATGACGTCCTCCTTGTCGTCCGCGCGGCCACGGGCCAGCATCCGCTCGACCACGACGTCTTCGTCGACGATGAACGACAGCACTGCGTCGAGCTTGGTGTTCAGCTCGGCCAGGATCGCCTCGAGCGCCTGGGCCTGGTCGACGGTCCGGGGGAAGCCGTCCAGCAGGAAACCGTTGGCCGCATCAGGCTCGCCGACGCGGGCCTTCACCATGTTGTTGGTGATCTCGCTGGGAACCAGGTCCCCGGCGTCCAGGTACTTCTTCGCCTCGAGGCCGAGAGGGGTGGCCTGGCCGATGTTCGCGCGGAACAGGTCGCCCGTGGAGATGTGCGGGACGCCGAGCTTCTCGGACAGAATCGCGGCCTGGGTGCCCTTGCCTGCACCGGGAGGACCAAGGAGGACAAGTCTCACTTGAGGAACCCTTCGTAGTTACGTTGCATCAATTGACTTTCGATCTGCTTGACCGTGTCCAGGGCGACGCTGACGAGAATCAGCACGGCCGCACCACCGAAGATGCTGCTGGAGGTCTGGCTTCCGGACAGGAAGAAGTGGGGCAGCACCGCGATCAGGCCGAGGTAGATCGAGCCGGGAACGGTGATGCGGTTGAGCACGTAATTCAGGTAGTCCGCGGTGGGGCGACCCGGGCGGATACCGGGGATGAAGCCGCCGAACTTCTTCATCTCGTCCGCGCGCTCTTCCGGATTGAACGTGATCGCGACGTAGAAGAACACGAAGAACACGATCAGCGCGAAGTAGATCACGATGTACACCGGGTTGTTCGGATTCACCAGGTACTCGTTGATGATCCGCTGCCACCAGCTGGGGTCGGCGGACGACGTGGCACCGGTGAGCTGCGCGATGAGGTTCGGCAGGTACAGCAGCGAGGACGCGAAGATGACCGGGATGATGCCGGCCTGGTTGACCTTCAGCGGCAGGTACGTCGACGAACCGCCGTACATCTTGCGGCCGACCATGCGCTTGGCGTACTGCACCGGGATGCGCCGCTGGCCCTGCTCGACGAAGACCACGCCGGCGATGATGGCGAGCGCCGCGACGCAGATGATCGCGAAGATCAGTCCCCCGCGGCTGTCCAGGATGGCCTTGCCCTCGGACGGCAGGCGGGACGCGATACCCGAGAAGATCAGCAGCGACATGCCGTTGCCGACGCCGCGCTCGGTGATGACCTCGCCGAACCACATGACGAGGGCAGCGCCCGCGGTCATGACCAGCACGATGATCACGAGGCCGAAGATGCTCTTGTCGGCGATGATCTCTTCCTGGCATCCCTGCAGCAGCTGGCCGCGCGACGCGAGCGCCACGATGCCGGTGGCCTGCAGGATCGCCAGGGCGATCGACAGATAGCGCGTGTACTGCGTCATCTTCGCCTGGCCGGACTGGCCTTCCTTCCGGAGTTCCTCGAACTTCGGAATGACGACCGTCAACAGCTGGACGATGATGCTGGCCGTGATGTACGGCATGATGCCGATCGCGAAGATGGACAGCTGCAGCAGTGCACCGCCGGAGAACAGGTTGATCAGCGAGTAGATGCCCGCGGAGTCGCCGCCCGACAGCTGATCGACGCACGATCGGACGTTGCCGTAGTCGACACCCGGCGACGGGATCACCGCGCCGATGCGATACAGCGCAACGAGACCGAGCGCGATGAGGATCTTCCGCCTCAGGTCCGGGGTCCTGAGGGCCGAGACGAAGGCGGAAAGCAAAGATCCTCCTGGCACGACGGTGGGGAGACGAAGTCGTAACCGACTTGTCCGTGAATGAACTCTAGAACTCTAACAGTGGCAACTGAACGCACAGTTGGGAGACCTGCGGCAGTGCTTCCCGTACAGCCGCAAATGGCCGCAGTACAGCGCGAGGCTGTACTGCGGCCATCTACTGGCTAGCGGTGATAGCTCACAGCTCGGTGGCGGTACCACCGGCAGCAGCGATCTTCTCCTTGGCGGAGCCGGTGAACTTGTCGACCGTCACCTGGACGGCGACAGTCAGGTCGCCGTCGCCGAGAACCTTGACGAGCTGGTTCTTGCGAACGGCACCCTTGGCAACGAGGTCCTCGACCGTGACCTGTCCACCTTCGGGGAACAGACGGGCGATGTCGCCGACGTTGACGACCTGGTACTCGGTGCGGAACGGGTTGGTGAAACCCTTGAGCTTGGGCAGACGCATGTGCAGCGGCATCTGTCCACCCTCGAAGGCGGCGGGCACGTTCTTGCGGGCCTTGGTGCCCTTCGTGCCGCGACCTGCGGTCTTGCCGCGCTTGCCGCCTTCACCACGACCGACGCGAATCTTGTCCGACTTGGCTCCCGGCGCGGGGCGCAGGTGATGCAGTTTGATGGTCATGGTTAGACCTCCTCAACTGTGACGAGGTGGCGCACCACGTTGATCAGACCGCGGTTCTGGGCATTGTCCTCGCGGACAACCGTCTGACGGATGCCCTTCAAGCCGAGGGTGCGCAGCGAGTTCCGCTGGTTCTGCTTGGTACCGATGGTGCTCTTGATCTGAGTGACCTTGAGTTCGGCCATTACTTCACGCTCCCAGCCTGTGCGCGCGCACGCAGCATGCCGGCGGGGGCAACGTCCTCGAGGGCGAGACCGCGGCGAGCGGCAACTTCCTCGGGGCGCTGCAGGCCCTTGAGCGCAGCGACGGTCGCATGCACAACATTGATGGCGTTGTCGCTACCGAGCGACTTCGACAGAATGTCGTGGATGCCGGCGCATTCCAGCACGGCACGCACCGCGCCACCGGCGATGACACCGGTACCGGGGCTTGCCGGACGCAGCATGACGACGCCCGCTGCGGCCTCACCCTGAATCGGGTGCGTGATGGTGCTGCCGATCATCGGCACGCGGAAGAAGCTCTTGCGAGCCTCCTCGACGCCCTTCTGGATGGCCGCAGGAACTTCCTTGGCCTTGCCGTAGCCGACGCCGACCAGTCCGTTGCCGTCGCCCACGATCACCAGAGCGGTGAAGCTGAAGCGACGACCACCCTTGACGACCTTCGACACGCGGTTGATCGTGACGACGCGCTCGATGTGGTTCGACTTCTCGGCCGACTGTCCGCCGCGACGATCGTCGCGACCGCCACCACGACGGTCGCCGCCGCCGCGGTTGTCCCCGGTGTTGGGGCCATTCTGTCCGGCGGGTCCGCTTCCGCCGTCACGCCTCTGACGTCCCGGCATCAGGCTGTCCTTCCGTTCATGTACTCGGTCTTGGTCATCAGAACTTCAACCCGCCTTCGCGAGCTGCGTCCGCAAGGGCCGCGATGCGACCGTGGTAGCCGTGTCCGCCGTGGTCGAACACGACGGCCTCGACACCGGCTGCCTTCGCGCGCTCGGCGATCAGCTGACCGACCTTCGCACTGAGGGCCTTCTTGTCGCCGTCCGCTGCACGCACGTCGGCCTCGGTGGTCGACGCCGCGGCCAGGGTGTGGCCTGCGAGGTCGTCCACGAGCTGGACGTGGATGTGGCGCGAGGACCGGTTGACGACCAAGCGGGGACGCTCGGGCGTGCCGGAGACCTTCTTGCGGAGACGGAAGTGACGACGCACCTTCGACAGGCGACGCTTCGTGGACGCATCCTTGCCGAGCGGAACCCGCTTGGCTTTCTGGTTTGCAGTCTGGCTCATATCACTTACCCGTCTTTCCGACCTTGCGGCGGATCTGCTCACCCTCGTAACGCACGCCCTTGCCCTTGTACGGGTCCGGACGACGGAGACGACGGATGTTGGCCGAGATCTGCCCGACCTTCTGCTTGTCGATGCCCGACACCGAGAACTTGGTGGGCGACTCGACCGCGAAGGTGATGCCTTCCGGAGCCTCGATCGGGACCGGGTGGCTGTAGCCGAGTGCGAACTCGAGGTCCTTGCCCTTCAGAGCAACGCGGTAACCGACGCCGTGAATCTCCATCTTGGTGGTGTAACCGTCGGTGACACCGGTGATGAGGTTCTGCACCAGGGTGCGAGACAGACCGTGCAGCGCGCGGCTGCGACGCTCGTCGTCCGGACGGGTCACGCTGAGCGTGCCGTCGTCGTTCTTCGCAATGGCAATCGGCTCGGAGATCGTGAGGGCCAGCGAGCCCTTGGGACCCTTGACCGTGACGTCCTGGCCGTCGATCGAGACGTCGACGCCGCCGGGGACGGTGACGGGAATCTTTCCAATACGCGACATTGTGGTGGCCTCCCTTACCAGACGTAGGCGAGGACTTCCCCGCCCACTCCTTGATTGGCCGCCTGGCGATCGGTGAGCAGGCCGGTGGACGTGGAAATGATCGCCACGCCGAGGCCGCCCAGAACCTTGGGCAGGTTGGTGGACTTCGCGTACACACGCAGACCGGGCTTGGAGACGCGGCGCACGCCGGCAAGGCTGCGCTCACGGCTCGGGCCGTACTTCAGGTCGACGATGAGGGTCTTGCCCACCTCGGCGTCTTCGGTGCGGTAGTCGGCGATGTAACCCTCGCGCTTGAGGATCTCGGCGATGTTCGCCTTGATCTTCGAGTGGGGCAACTTCACCTCATCGTGGTACGCCGTGTTGGCGTTGCGCAGACGTGTCAAGAAGTCTGCGATGGGGTCGGTCATGGTCATGAGGTTGACCTCTACCTTTCTCACAACGGTTCCCTCTGCCGTTTCCGGCGCAGGCCTATCGCGAAGTAGGTCTTACGTTTCCCGGTCCGAGGTTACGAACCGGAAGTCTGTGGGGGTGACGCCGTCGCCGTTGCGGCGACGGCGTCACCGGCTCACCAGGAGCTCTTGTGAACGCCGGGCAGCTCGCCGGCGTGCGCCATCTCACGGACGCAGATTCGGCACAGGCCGAACTTGCGGAACACCGAGTGCGGACGGCCGCAGCGCTGGCAGCGGGTGTAGGCGCGCACCGCGAACTTGGGCTTCTTGTTGGCCTTGTTGACCAATGCCTTCTTAGCCATTAGCTCAGTTCTCCTTGAACGGGAAGCCGAGGTGCTTCAGCAGGGCACGGCCTTCTTCGTTGTTGGTCGCGGTGGTCACCACGGTGATGTCCATGCCGCGCGGGCGGTCGATCTTGTCCACGTCGATCTCGTGGAACATCGACTGCTCGTTCAGGCCGAACGTGTAGTTGCCGTTGCCGTCGAACTGGTTGCCCGACAGGCCGCGGAAGTCCCTGATGCGGGGAAGCGCGACGGACACGAGACGGTCCAGGAACTCCCACATGCGGTCGCCACGCAGCGTGACGCGGGCACCGATCGGCATTCCCTCGCGGAGCTTGAACTGCGCGATGGACTTGCGTGCCTTGCGGATCTCGGGCTTCTGACCGGTGATCAGAGCGAGATCGTTGACGGCACCGTTGATCAGCTTGGCGTCGCGCGCGGCGTCACCGACACCCATGTTGACGACGACCTTGACGACGCCGGGGATCTGCATCACGTTGGCGTAGTCGAACTCGGTGTTCAGCGCAGCCTTGATCTCCTCGCGGTAGCGAGTCTTCAGGCGCGGCTGGATCTTGTTCTCAGTGGAGGTCATGTCAGATGTCCTTCCCGTTCTTCCGGGAAATCCGAACGCGCTTGCCGGACTCTTCGTCGGTCCGGTACCCCACGCGAGTGGGGTTGCCGTCCGAGTCGACGACCGCGACGTTGGAAACGTGGATCGGGGCTTCCTGCGTGACGATGCCGCCGGAGGAAGCTCCGCGCTCGTTCGCGGAAACCGCGGTGTGCTTCTTGATGCGGTTCACGCCTTCGACGAGGACCTTGTTGGTCGCGGGGTAGGCCTGGATGACCTTGCCCTTCGCGCCCTTGTCCTTGCCGGCGATGACCAGCACGGTGTCACCCTTGTGCACCTTCATCACAGCACCTCCGGGGCGAGCGAGACGATCTTCATGAACTTCTTCTCACGCAGCTCACGGCCGACGGGGCCGAAGATGCGGGTGCCACGGGGATCGTTGTCCGGCTTGATGAGGACGGCGGCGTTCTCGTCGAACTTGATGTACGACCCGTCCGGACGGCGGCGTTCCTTGGTGGTGCGGACGATGACGGCCTTGACGACCTCGCCCTTCTTGATGTTTCCACCCGGGATGGCGTCCTTGACGGTGGCGACGATGATGTCACCGATCCCGGCGTAGCGGCGAGACGAACCACCGAGAACGCGGATGCAGAGAATCTCCTTGGCACCCGTGTTGTCGGCGACGCGCAGCCGCGACTCCTGCTGAATCACTTACTTCTCCTTGACCTGGACTGTTGCACGGCAGATTTCCGACCCGACGTGCGCGGTCTGCACCCGTGCCCTGCGAGAGGGGCCGCCCGGGTGGGCGGCACAACGGTGGGGTTGCCGTGCGTCTGCCGCAAGGCAACCCCACCATCGTACTGGATGCATTATTCGGTTTCTTACTTGGCCTTCTCGAGGACCTCGACGAGACGCCAGTGCTTGGTCGCGGACAGCGGACGGGTCTCCATCAGCTGCACGCGGTCACCGATGCCTGCGACGCCGTTCTCGTCGTGCGCCTTCACCTTGCTGGTGCGCCGGATGATCTTGCCGTAGAGCGGGTGCTTGACCCGGTCCTCGAGCTCGACCACGATCGTCTTCTCCATCTTGTCGGAGACGACGTATCCGGTGCGGACCTTACGGCTGCCGCGCTCTTCAGTGCTCACTGCTTTTTCCTCACTCATGCCGCGTCACCTGCGTCCGGACCGACGGCCAGCCCGAGCTCACGCTCACGCAGAACGGTGTAGATGCGCGCGATCTCGTGACGGACGGTACGCAGTCGACGGTTGTTGTCCATCTGACCCGTGGCCATCTGGAAACGAAGGTTGAACAGCTCTTCCTTCGACTCACGAAGCCGGGTGACCAGCTCTTCTTCGGTGAGCTCGCGGAGCTCTGCGGCTGGGGTTCCAGTAGCCATCAGAACTGCTCCTCCCTTGTCACGATCCGGCACTTGCACGGGAGCTTGTGCATCGCGCGACGCAGGGCCTCACGAGCGATCTCCTCATTGGGGTAGCTCATTTCGAACATCACGCGACCGGGCTTGACGTTCGCGATCCACCACTCGGGCGAACCCTTACCGGAACCCATGCGGGTTTCGGCCGGCTTCTTGGTGAGGGGGCGATCCGGGAAGATGTTGATCCAGATCTTGCCGCCACGCTTGATGTGCCGGGTCATGGCGATACGAGCGGACTCGATCTGCCGGTTGGTGATGTAGGCGGGCTCGAGAGCCTGGATGCCGTAGTCACCGAAGGTCACCTGGGTTCCACCCTTGGCGGCACCCGAACGGCTCGGATGGTGCTGCTTGCGGTGCTTGACCCGCCGTGGGATCAACATGCGTCAGCCCTCCTTCTGTTCAGTCGTAGCGGGTGCATCGGCGGTGGCGGTCGCTGCGCGGCCGGCCTCGGTGCTGGTCGCGGTGGTGCCGGTGGCACCGGAGCGACGGGGACGGCTCGGACGCTCACGCCGGGGGCGGTCGCCTGCGGGAGCAGCCACGTTGGCGGCGAGCTCACGCTTGCCACCGACGATGTCGCCCTTGTAGATCCAGACCTTCACGCCGATGCGGCCGAAGGTGGTCTTGGCCTCGTAGAGGCCGTAGTCGATGTCCGCGCGAAGCGTGTGCAGCGGCACACGGCCTTCGCGGTAGAACTCCGACCGGGACATCTCGGCGCCGCCGAGACGACCGGAGCACTGAACGCGGATTCCCTTGACGTTGGGCTGACGCATGGCCGACTGGATGGCCTTGCGCATCGCGCGACGGAAGGCGACACGGTTCGAGAGCTGCTCGGCCACACCCTGTGCGACGAGCTGAGCCTCGGCCTCGGCGTTCTTGACCTCGAGGATGTTCAGCTGGACCTGCTTGCCGGTCAGCTTCTCGAGCTCGGAACGGATGCGATCGGCTTCGGCGCCGCGGCGGCCGATGACGATGCCCGGGCGGGCGGTGTGGATGTCGACACGAACACGGTCACGCGTGCGCTCGATCTCGACCTTCGCGATGCCCGCGCGCTCCATGCCGGTGGCGAGGAGCTTACGGATCGCGACGTCTTCCTTGACGTACTCCGCGTACTGCTTGTCTGCGTACCAGCGAGACTTCCAGTCGGTGGTGATGCCGAGGCGGAAGCCGTGCGGGTTGATTTTCTGGCCCACTACTGAGCACTTCCCTTCCGGCGATTACGGGTCGATGTTCCGGTCTTCGGCAGGCTCTCCACGATCACGGTGATGTGACTGGTGCGCTTGCGGATACGGAACGCACGTCCCTGTGCACGCGGCTGGAACCGCTTGAGGGTCGCGCCCTCGTCCACGAACGCCGTGGCGACGACAAGCGTGCTCGGGTCGAGGTCGAGGTTGTTCTCGGCGTTGGCCGCTGCGGAGGCGATCACCTTGGCGACCGGCTCGCTCGCTGCCTGCGGCGCGAACTTCAGGATGTTCAGGGCGTCTTCAACCGAACGCCCGCGGACCAGGTCCACAACGCGACGCGCCTTCATCGGCGTGACGCGCACGTGGCGCGCTACTGCCTTGGCGGTCGGGTTGGCGGTTTCGGTGTTGCTCATCGCCTCTTCGCCTTCCGATCATCCTTGATGTGACCCTTGAACGTGCGGGTCGGTGCAAACTCTCCGAGCTTGTGTCCGACCATCGAGTCGGAAACGAACACGGGGACGTGCTTGCGGCCGTCGTGAACCGCAAACGTGTGGCCGATGAAGTCCGGGATGATCGTGGAACGACGGGACCAGGTCTTGATGACCTGCTTGGTTCCCTTTTCGTTCTGCACGTCCACCTTCGCGAGGAGGTGGTCATCGACGAACGGGCCCTTCTTGAGGCTGCGTGGCATCCTTCACTCCCTCCTAGCGCTTGTTCTTGCCGGTACGGCGACGACGGACAATGAGCTTGTCGCTCGCCTTGTTCTTGCGGGTGCGGCCCTCGGGCTTGCCCCACGGGCTGACCGGGTGGCGACCACCGGAGGTCTTACCCTCACCACCACCGTGCGGGTGGTCGACCGGGTTCATCACGACACCACGGACGGTCGGGCGCTTGCCCTTCCAGCGCATACGGCCGGCCTTGCCCCAGTTGATGTTCGACTGTTCGGCGTTGCCGACCTCACCGATCGAGGCGCGGCAGCGAACGTCGACTCGACGGATTTCGCCGGACGGCATACGCAGCGTGGCGTAGGTGCCTTCCTTACCGAGCAGCTGGATGCTGGATCCGGCCGAGCGGGCCATCTTCGCGCCGCCACCCGGGCGGAGTTCCACCGCGTGGATGGTCGTACCCGTCGGGATGTTGCGCAGGGGCAGGTTGTTGCCGGGCTTGATGTCGGCGCCGGCACCGGACTCGACCGGTGCACCCTGGAACAGGCCCTTGGGGGCGATGATGTAGCGCTTCTCGCCATCCGCGTAGTGCAGCAGGGCGATACGCGCGGTGCGGTTGGGGTCGTACTCGATGTGAGCGACCTTGGCCGGCACGCCGTCCTTGTCGTTGCGACGGAAATCGATCAGCCGGTAGGCGCGCTTGTGTCCGCCACCCTTGTGCCGGGTGGTGATACGACCGTGTGCGTTACGTCCACCGCGTCCGTGGAGCGGGCGAACCAGCGACTTCTCGGGGGTCGACCGAGTGATCTCGGCGAAGTCCGAGACGCTCGAGCCACGACGGCCCGGGGTAGTCGGCTTGTACTTACGGATTGCCATGAGTCTTCTCGTCCTCTATGTCTCGTCAAGTCCCGGCGCTTACGCGACCGGTCCTCCGAAGATCTCGATGGGCTTGCTGTCGGCCGAGAGGGTCACGAGCGCGCGCTTGGTGTCCTTGCGCTTGCCGTAACCGAACCGGGTCCGCTTGCGCTTGCCCTGACGGTTGGCGGTGTTGACGCTGGTCACGGTGACGCCGAAGATCTTCTCGACGGCAATCTTGATCTGCGTCTTGTTCGAGTCCGGGTGCACCAGGAAGGTGTAGGTGCCTTCCTCGATCAGTCCGTAGGACTTCTCGGAGATGACCGGGGCGAGCAGGATGTCGCGGGGATCGGCGATGGTGCTCACTTGCCCTCCTCCTTGTTCTCTTCCTGGGCGGTCTCGGCGGGCCCGTGGATGAACGCGTTGAGCGCCTCGACGCTGAACACGACGTCATCGCTGTTGAGCACGTCGTAGGTGTTGAGCTGGTCGGGTGCGATGGGGTGCACGCCGTCCAGATTCTGGACGCTCTTCCAGGCCGCGATGTCCGCGCGTCCGACGACGAGCAGGACCTTCTTGCGATCCGAGATCTCGCCGAGGAAGGTGCGGGCGGACTTCGTGGACGGAGTCTGACCGGCGACCAGTTCGGTGATCACGTGGATGCGCTCGTTGCGTGCCCGGTCGGAGAGGGCTCCGCGCAGGGCGGCGGCCTTCATCTTCTTGGGGGTCCGCTGGCTGTAGTCGCGCGGCTGCGGGCCGTGGACGGTGCCACCACCGGCGAACTGCGGTGCACGGGTCGAGCCCTGACGAGCGCGGCCGGTGCCCTTCTGGCGGTACGGCTTCTTGCCACCGCCGCGAACCTCGCCGCGGGTCTTGGTGGAGTGGGTGCCCTGACGTGCAGCGGCGAGCTGCGCGACGACAACCTGGTGAAGAAGCGCGATGTTGGCAGGCGCGTCGAAGATCTCCGCGGGGAGATCGACGGTGCCGTTGGTCTTGCCGCCGGCGACCTTGACGTCCAGCGTCAGCTTGGTCGTCGATGTCTCGGTGCTGGTCATGCTCGTGCACCACCCTTCACTGCACTCTTGACGATCACGAGGCCACCCTTGCGGCCGGGGATCGCACCCTTGATCAGCAGCAGGCCGTTCTCGGCGTCCACCTTGTGAACGGAGAGGTTCTGCGTCGTGATGCGGTCGCTACCCATGCGGCCGGACATGCGCATGCCCTTGAACACACGGCCCGGAGTGGCGCAACCACCGATGGAACCGGGGCGACGGTGAACGGCCTGTGCACCGTGCGATGCACCCTGACCGGCGAAGCCGTGGCGCTTCATGGTTCCGGCGAAGCCCTTACCCTTGCTGGTTCCGGTGACGTCGACGTAGGCGCCGTCCTCGAAGACCTCGGCGGTAAGTTCCTGGCCGACCTCGTACTCCGAGGTGTCGGCAACGCGGAGCTCCACAACGTGGCGGCGCGGGGTGACGCCGGCCTTGGCGAACTGGCCGGAAGTCGGCTTGTTCACCTTGCGCGGGTCGATGGCGCCGAACGCGAGCTGCACGGCGCTGTAGCCGTCACGCTCTTCGGTACGAATCTGGGTCACGACGTTCGGTCCGGCCTTCACGACGGTGACCGGAACGACCCGGTTGTTCTCGTCGAAGACCTGGGTCATGCCGAGCTTGGTGCCCAGGATTCCCTTGATCTTGGTATCAGTCATTGTTTTTGTCTCCGCCGCGCTCACTGAATGTTGACGTCGACGCTGGCCGGAAGGTCGATGCGCATGAGCGCGTCAACCGTCTTGGGCGTCGGGTCGAGGATGTCGATAAGCCGCTTGTGAGTACGCATCTCGAAGTGCTCGCGCGAGTCCTTGTACTTGTGCGGCGAGCGGATGACGCAGTACACGTTCTTTTCGGTCGGCAACGGCACGGGTCCAACGACGCGGGCCCCGGTACGGGTCACCGTCTCGACGATCTTGCGCGCTGACGCGTCGATCGCCTCATGGTCGTAGGCCTTGAGCCTGATGCGGATCTTCTGTCCCGCCACGCTTAGTGTCCTTTTCTTGCCGCGTTTCGTAGTCCCACCCGAGTCGGGCCGAACTACCTCGTCTGCACAGTCCCTTACCTGGGCCGCAACTGTCCGAACGCTAGGCGACCGGGACACACCCGATCCGCTGCCGCTGTTCATCTGTCATGGTTCTCCGGTACACGCGGTCGGGCGTGTCGCCCTCCCACTCATTCTCCGACCCGCAACTTTTCAGCTCTTCGGGCCGGGAACGCGTACCGGATGCACTCGTTTCGAGTGCCAGTAGGTACTGCTTCCGTCTTGCATGTGGCCGCGAGCAGGTCATTCGATCTACACCGCGACGTTTCACCCCACCTGTTTCGGGCCGCAAACGATCGCGTCCCAGACAAGGCAACCCGACCAGTATGCCGTACCGGGCAGAAGAGATCAAACCGGGCTCGATCACTCTCGCCGGGCCTGAAACTTACTTTCAAGTAAGATCTGGGCATGACACCCTCGAGCCCCACTTACGCCGCCTGGCAGAAGCTCCCCGACAACGCGCTCGGACACGCGCTGTTCTCCGTCGGCATGTGCATCCGCGTCCCCTACTTCGGTTCGGTGCTCCCCCGCGTCGTCGAGATGCGGCCGGGCCGTTGCGAGGTGCGGGCGCCCAAGTGGTGGGGCGTCCGCAACCACCTGGGCACGTTCCATGCGATCGCCGCGTGCAACCTCGCCGAGGCCGCCATGGGCATGCTGTCCGAGGCGACCGTGCCGTCGACCCACCGGTGGATCCCGAAGTCGATGACCGTCGACTACCTCGCCAAGGCGAACGGCCCGCTGCGCGCCGTCGCGGAACTGACAGAACTGCCGGACTTCGGCGCGATCACCACGGGCACCGACGTGGTCGTGCCCGTGCGCATCCTCGACCGCCGGGGAGCCGAGGTGGTCCACGCCGACATCACGACGTGGGTCACCCCTGAGTAGTAAGGACAGAAGTAGACAGGGACAGAAGTAGCAGGAGCGACCGGCTACGGGTCGGCGCGCATCCGACGGGGACGCGAAAGGCGCATGTCGAAGCTCACATTCGGTCCGGCGGTCGCGGCGGCGACCCGAATTGCCCTGTGGCACTTGCTCGGATCCGGAACGTCGCGGCACAGCACGATCTTCCGGCCGGACGGGATCGATTCCACCGCGGCCGCCGGGGCCGAAGTGGTACAGACGTCCGGCATTTATCGCGGACCTGTCTCGACCCGTTACACAAGATTTCAGTCCGTGTTCCGCTGGCGGGGAGGTCTTCGCCGGTCTGCTTTGATCGCCCTCTTCGCGTGACATACTCGAGGACATGCCAGCACCTGACACCGCCGTTCTTGTCGAGGGAATCGAGAAATCCTTCGGAGACGTAGCAGCGTTGCGGGGTGTCAGCTTCGAGGTGCCCCGCGGCACGGTGCTGGGCATCCTGGGCCCCAACGGCGCTGGGAAGACCACCACCGTCAACGTGCTGTCGACGTTGCTGCGCCCCGATGCGGGCCGCGCATTCGTCGCCGGGCACGACGTGGTCGAGGAGTCGGCCGACGTCCGTCGCAGCATCATGATGACGGGTCAGTACGCCGCACTGGACGAGTCGCTGACCGGGCGCGAGAATCTCGTGCTGTTCGGCCGGCTGATGGGCCTGCCCAAGGCGTCCGCGAAATCGCGCGCGCAGGATCTGCTGACGCAGTTCGATCTGCTCGACGCGGGTGACCGGAAGGTGTCCGGGTATTCCGGCGGTATGCGCCGGCGCGTCGACATCGCCTGCGGCCTCGTGATCCGTCCCGAGGTCGTGTTCCTCGACGAGCCGACCACCGGCCTCGACCCCCGCAGCCGCCAGGGCGTGTGGTCCCTGGTGTCCGCGCTCAAGGAGCAGGGCATCACGATCCTGCTGACGACGCAGTACCTCGAGGAGGCCGACCTCCTCAGCGACAACATCGTCGTGATCGACAAGGGCACCGTGATCGCCGAGGGCACGGCGGACGAGTTGAAGGCCCGGACCGGCGGAAGCTACTGCGAGGTCGTCCCGGTCAGCCTCGACGACCTGCCACGCGTCCGGGAGATCCTCACGAGCCTGTGCCCACCCGGCCGGGTCATCGAGGAAGGCACC
Organism: Rhodococcus sp. P4_B6; assembly: GCF_056402215.1. NCBI lineage: Bacteria > Bacillati > Actinomycetota > Actinomycetes > Mycobacteriales > Nocardiaceae > Rhodococcus > Rhodococcus sp. P4_B6. The sequence continues at coordinate 21,707 of NZ_JBFUHV010000117.1, forward strand.
GACCGGTTGTCGATTCCCGCCGAGCACGGCGCCCAGACCCTTGCCGAGGTTCTTCGCCGACTCGACCTCGCCGGGGTCACACTCGCCGACATCGCCCTGCGGCGCCCGTCCCTCGACGACGTGTTCCTCTCACTCACCGGCCACGTCCGCGTCGACGAGAGCCTGCCGTCGTGACGGCGCCCGCCCAGCTCGGATTCGAGCGCACCCTCGAAGGTAAGCACCGGCGGCCGCACCCGTCGAGCGTCCAGCAGTGGATTGCGCTGTCCCAGCGGAATCTGCACACGATGTGGGTGTTCGGCCAGTTCTTCATCGCAGTGCTGGCGCCGTTGATCTTCACCATCGGCTTCTATCTGCCGCTGCGTCTGGTGATGAAGTTCCAGGGCATCGACTACGCACAGTTCGTCATGCCGATCATCGTCCTGCAGGCGATGGCGTTCACCGCGATCTCGGCGGCACACCGCGCGGCCACCGAGGCGTCGAACGGCATGAATTCCCGGTTCCAGACGATGCCGGTCAAGGCGGCGGTCCCCCTGACGGCGCGCATGACCGCGTGCCTCGTGCACTCGACGATCTCACTCGTCGCCGCGATCGGCTACGGATACGCGATCGGCTTCCGGTTCTCCGGCGGACTGGGGATGACCGCGGCGTTCTGCGGGCTGGCGATGCTGATCGGGTTCACCCTCACGACGGGCGCCGACGCCCTCGGCACCCTCACCCGCAGTCCCGAGGTCACCAGTCAGGCGCTGACGCTCCCCCAGCTGATCCTCGGCATGTTCTCCTCCGGTTTCGTTCCGGTGACGCAGTTCCCCGAGTGGGCGCAGGGCTTCGTGCGCAATCAGCCCATCTCGCAGTTCTCCACGTCCATGCGTGCCATGACGGATGGCACCATCACGTTCCACCAGCTGACACCCACCCTGTTGTGGTGCGGCGGGCTGGCGCTGGTCTTCATTCCGTTGTCGATCTGGTCGAATGTGAGGCGCGGATGACCACCGAGTACCGATCCGACTCACCGGCGACGGTGACGTTTCCGGAGGTGATCGAACCCCACCCGGAGAACTCTCTCACCGCGCTGTTCTCGCACAGCCTGCTGCAGACCAAGCGCCTTCTGCTTCGCTGGGCCCGGGACCCGTACACGATGCTGCAGGCGATCGTGTACCCGGCGTTGATGTTGCTGATGTTCTGGGCGGTGCTCGGGATTTCGATCACCAAGGCCACCGGCGTGAACAGTGTCTTCGGGACCGTTCCGATGATCACGCTCGTCGGCGCGATGTTCGGTTCCATCGCGGGCGGTCTGTCATTGAAGAAGGAATGGGCGGACGGGCTCCTGAGCCGTTTCTGGGTGCTGCCCGTGCACCGCGCGTCGGGCCTGCTCAGCCGTCTCATGGCCGAATCCGTGCGGATCGTGCTCACCACCGTGCTGATCATCGCGGTCGGTTTCGCCATCGGGTTCCGGTTCAACCAGGGCATTCTCGCCGGCATCGCCCTGATGTTGCTGCCGCTGCTGTTCGGGGTGAGTTTCGCGACGATGGTGACGGCCCTCGCGGTCAACGCGGCGAAGGCGCCACTCGTCGAGATTCTCTCCCTGCTGTGCACCCTCCTGCTGTTCTTCAACTCCGGGTTCGTGCCCACCGGCGCCTATCCCACCTGGCTCCAGCCGTTCGTCGAGAACCAGCCGATGTCCTGCGCGATCGACGCGATGAAGGGACTGTCGATGGGCGGTCCCGTCGCGGAACCTCTGCTGAAGACGATCGCGTGGTCGGTCGGCGGTCTGCTGATCTTCACCTACCCCGCGGTGCGCGGTTACCGCCGGGCCGCGGGCAACCCGGCGTAGCAACCGGTCTAACGCGGGGTGTGCCCCGTCAGCGGGGGTTCGATGACCAGCGGATCGTCCGCGGCGGGTGGGCCGTAGACACCGCCGTTCCTGGTCGCGTTCTCCTGCCCGCGGTCGTCGGGTCGAGGGACGTTCACGGCGCCCCGCTGCTCGAGATACTGCTGCGACTGGCAGGTCCAGTCCAGCGCGGGCGTGCTCGGTTCCGCCTCGGTCACCAGACGGCGTGGGGCGTCGTACACGCACATCGGCCCCTGCGTTCCGACGAGGAGAAGGTCGGCGAGGCCGCCCTTCTCGATCGACGCGATCTTCGATAGTGCGCCGGGCATGATGGTCAGGCCGTACTCGAGGGAGGGGGTCCGGTCGCCGACGATCTCGGTGGGGAGAACCAGATTCGCCATCAGGGCGCCCAGGGAGTCGCGGTTTCCCGACAGCAGTGCGTCCAGGCTGGCCATCGTCTGCGGCGAGCGCCCGAGCAGGTCGACGAGTGCGGAGTCGTGGGCCCGCAACTGCTCGAGCACGCTGCGGGCGGTGCTCGCCGACTCGGGGAGGGCCGCGGTGAGTCCATCCACCGTGTCCAGGAGCGGAATGCCCTTGTTCACGATGGTCGACAGTGCGTCGGTGCGGGTTTCGAGGGTCCGGGCGATCTCGGCGGAACCGTCGAGCATGTTCTGCAGGTCGGGTCCCGTGCCCCCGAAGGCGGTGCCGAACGTGTCCGCGAGCGAGGACAGGGCGGTGACGTCCATCGAGTTCACGAGGTCCGTCGTCTGGACGAGGGTCACGTCGAGCGATCGCGGAATCCCCTCCTGCGGGACGTCGATGAGGGCCCCGTCCGCGAGGTACGGCGGATCCGCGCTGCCCGGCATGATGTCGAGCGCCTGGATACCGATCGCGTTCTCGGTGGTGATCTTCGCGGTCGACCCGGCGGACACCTGTGTGCCGGGGTGCAGTTCGATGCCGAGGACGATGCCCGTCCCCTCCTCGTTCACGTCGACGGAGCTGATCCTTCCCACTCCGACTCCGCGGTAGTTGACGGATGCACCCTGCGCGAGACCGGCGGCGTGGTCGAGCCGGGCCGTCAGGTGAATGGGGTTTCCGAACGTGTCCGGCCCGGTGACGTATCGCAGCCCGAACAGGATCGCGGCGACCGAGATGACGAGGAACAACACCAGCTGCGCCACGACGTGGCGTGTCATCATCGGACGCCTCCGCCGAGTACCTCGGGCAACGTGCGGGCTTCGGGCACCTCGAGCGGAGCCGAGCCGGTGAGCAGCTTCGCGATGACGGCGGTGACGTCGAACGTTCCGTCGAATGTCGTGTAGTCACCGGGTGTGGCGGCGGCGAATCCGCCGAGGAACGTCGCCACCGAGTTCAGGGTGGGGGCGAGTTCCGACTCGAAGCCGTCGAGGGCGGCGAGCACGGTCCCGGCGTCGCTGATCTCGGTCGACAGTGCGGATCCGGCACTGCCGAGGACGCGTTGCGCCTCACGGCTGAGCCGGGAGGCCTCCCCCATCAGCGCCGTGATCTGATCTCGTTGCGACACCAGGAGATCCAGCACCGGCGCCAGATCGGTCATCGCGCGGTCGAGGACCGGCTGCCCGGCGGCGAGTTCCGCCGCGAACGCATGGGACGCCACCATCGCCCGATCGAGTTCGTCCCGGTGGTCGTCGACGACGCCCAGCGTGTCGTTCAGCATGTCCGCCAGTTCCCGGATCTTGTCGGAGCGGCCGGTGAAGGCGGCGGTCAATTCGTTCATGATGGCGTGTATCTGGTCGATGCCGCTGCCGTTGAGCACCGTGGCCAGGGCGGCCAGCCCGCTTTCGATGTCGGGGCCGCGCGACGTCTGCGCCGGCGGGAGCACGTCGCCCTCGCTCATCGGTGCGCCGGCCGCATCCGCGACGTCGAGTCGGATGAAGGGATTACCGAGGGCCGTGGGCAATTCGATGCGTGCCGTCGCGTCCCGCGGAATCGGGACGTCGTCGCGGATCCGCATCTCGACCTCCGCGGTGAAATCCCGGGTCGACACCTCCGAGACACGGCCCACCACTTCCTGTCCCACCCGGACCTCGGCGCCGGGCACGACACGATCGACGCCGTCGAACTGCGCGGTGATTTCGTAGGACGGACCGTCCGGTGAGCGGCCCACCGACAGTTCCTGCAGGCTCAGCGAACAACCGGCGGCGGGCAGCGTCGCGCCGACGATCAGCGCCGCCGTCAGCGACGTCGTTCTGGTGCGGATCGTCATCGTCCTCCGACCATGAGTTCGCGCAGCCCGAACGGGTCGGACATGCTGGGCGGAAACTGAATCGGGTTGGTGATTCCCGCTCCCCGGCAGAGGATCGGATCCACCACCGCGCAGAGCGGCGACGTCGGCTCGGCCTGCGCCAGGTTGGTGGAGATGTTCAACCGGATGCGGGCACGCTGGTCGGGAGTGACCGCGCGCTGGATGTTGTCGATCAGCAACGGCACCAGGTCCATGATCTCGGCGAGGTCGGTGTCGTGTCGCTGCAGCACCTCGCTCACCCCCGCCAGATCGTCGATGCCGGCGGCGATGTCGCCGCCCCGGGCGGACACGAGGTGGTCGATCTGATTCAGCAAGGCGGACAGCTGGTTCACCGTGTCGCCGATCGCGAACTGCTGCCCGGCGAATTCGTCTCCGATGGCGGTGAGCGACCCGGCGAGGGAGTCGACCTGCGCCTGACGCGCCGAGATCGTGTCGACGAGTATCTCGAGGTTGTCGACGAGCGCTCCGACGTCCGCGCTGTTTCCCGCGATCACCGAACTCGCCTGCGACAGTGTGCGGATGGCGTCGTTCATCGCGGGACCGAGCCCGTCCGTGGACGCCGCGGCTGCCGAGATCGCGGCGCCGGCGTCGCCGCCGTCCGGGCCGAGGGTCTTGACGACGGTGTCGACGCTGTCCATCAACTGGTCCCAGGTGATGGGCGAATGACTGCGTTCGCGGGGAATGGTCTGCCCGCTCTCCAGCACCGGACCGCCGGTGTACGCGGGACCGAGTTCGACGAAACGCTCCCCGATCGCGGAGGACACCAGCACGTACGCGTGCGCATCGGCGGGCACCACGACGTCGGACGCGATCGACATCGTGACCGTCACCACCCCGCCCCGCGGTTCGACGGACCCGACGGTGCCGACGGGCACGCCGAGCACGGTCACCTCGGTGCCGGGGAACACGCCGTTGACGTAGGCGAATTCGGAATGAATCACGGTGGAGGAGGTGCGGAAGATCAGCAGCCACCCGGCCACGACGATCGCCACCACGAGGACGAGCACGCCGCCGATCCCGACGACCCGGCGTGCGGTTCCCGCGTTCACGAGCATCCCGTGATCAGTCCGACGACGCAGAGCAGGTTGTCGGCGATCACGGCCGACGGCGCCGACACGTCGGCCCAGTCACCGTTTCCGGTCGCGTTGACGAGCGCCCTCGCCGCCGGTGCACCCGTGGTGAGCAGTGCGTCGAGGTTGGCGAGGTTCGCGTCGAGTCGCTCCGTCACCTGCCGCGCGTTCGCGAGCAGTGAGTCGAGTTCGGCGGTGTTCTCCCCCAGGAACTGGGACGCCTGCGCGATCAGGGCCTGGAGATCGTCGACCATCCGGCGGATCGCCTCGCGCCGGGTGGCGAGCGTGTTCATCACGACGTCGGCGTTGCCGAGCAGGGTGGTCAGCTGATCCTGCTGACCGACCAGCACGTCGGTGAGGGTTCGCGAGCTGTCGAGCAGTTGCGTGACCTGATCCGCGTTCTTCGCCAGGATCGCGGACGCCGCACTCACCCCGGACAGTGCCTCCCGGTTGAGGGTCGCGTCCTGCGGCACCGTGTCCGTCACGACGGTGAGCATCTTCTGCAGTCCGCCGAGGTCGAGGTCGTCCGCCGTCTCGAGCGCGGACGAGCCGATGTCGTCGAGCGAGTACGGAACGCTGGTGCGGCTCAGGGGAATCACTCCGTCGTCGCCCAGGCCGCCGGGCCCCGACGGTGACACGTCAAGATACCGCTTGCCGAGGATGGTCGACAGTTTGACGCCCGCGGACGTCGTCGACCCGAGGTGACGCGCGCCGTCGAGCCGGAAGTGGACGACCACGTGATCGCCTGCCAGGTCCACCGCGGTCACCCGGCCGGCGGGCACCCCGGCCACGTACACGTAGTCGGAATCGGTCAGGCCTGCGGCGTTCGCGAGTTCGGCGGTGTAACCGTCGGTTCGCACACTGAAGCTCACCCGCGGGATCACGAGAACCAGGGCCAGCGCCAGCGTCGCGGCGAGGATTCCCACGATTCCGACGATCAACGGGTTGACGGGCCGCACCCGCTGGTTTCCGGCCAGCGCGTCCCAGACGTCGCGCACCGTGTCGGTGACACTCATTGGCAGTACCTCGAATGCAGGTCGGGACCGAGGGCGCCTTCGCGACCGTCGACGTTGACGATGAACGTGCACAGGTAGATGTTGAGCCAGGAACCATAGGAGCCCGAGCGGTCGACGGAAGCAAAGAATTGCGGCATGGCCACCATCAGGTGATCGAATTCCGGGTCGGCACCGACCATCGCCCCCGTCAGCGATTCGAGTCGGTTCACCGTGCGGCCGAGTTCCGGAACCCGCCCGTCGACGATCTGCAGCGCCGAGCGGCTCACCGCCGCACTCTGATCGAGGGTGTCCATGAGAACCTCGTTGTTCTCGGCGAGCATCCCGCTGAACTGGGTGAGGCTGTCGACGAGGTGGGACAGTTCCGGACCGCGGGCCGCCGCCGTTCCCACCACCACCTCGAGGTTCGCGATGAGATCAGCGATCAGCTGATCGTGATTCGCGAGGGTGCCGGTGACGTCCGCGACCCGGCGCAGCAGCGTTTCCATGCTCGTCTTCCGGCCGTCGAACACGGCGACGACTTCGGTGGCGAGTTCGTTGACCTGCTTCGGGT